>QOAX01000195.1 GCA_003972865.1 Verrucomicrobiota bacterium
AACGGTCCGGACGGCGATTTTTTCAAGGGGCTGATTCAGTTTGCCGGCGCGTTTGTGCATCTGCAAAAGCAACGCCCACGCCCGGCATTGAAATTGTTCCGATTGGCCGCAGCCTATCTAGCCAAGTATCCGTCGCCGCACCTCGCGCTCGATGTCGGCAACATCCTGCGCTTGGCCAAGCGCTGGGGTGAAGCCGCCCAAGCCCTCGGCTGCGAAGGCAACCTTCTGGCCAAGCAGCACCCACCCAAGCTTGGGTTGATTGGTGTTGATTGAGCATTCATCCGGTTTCCGTCTTGCGCCGGGATGGGGGCACGTCCCAAGCTGCCCGGCCATCGCGTGGTTGCCCGTGTGACATTGGACGTTGCTGTCCGCCGAGAGTTTGACTACCTCGTGCCGGCGGAGCTGGAGTCCAGTGTCCGCGAAGGCACGCGGGTGAAAGTCCCGTTCGGTCCGCGCGAAGTGATGGGCGTGGTCACGAAGATTCTCGACGAGTCGCCGCACGGCAACCTCCGCGAAATCATCAAGACTGTCGGTGGCCAGGCGCTGGTGACGCCTTCCATTTTGCGGCTCGTCCGCTGGATCGCCGACTACTATTGCTGCGCCCCGGAGATCGCGATGAAGGCGGTGCTGCCCGACGCCGTTCGCAAGGAGGAGGAGGGTTGGCGCGAGCGGTTGTTCGTGCGGGCGCTGCCGGTGCACGGCGATCTGCCCAAGCTAACCAAGCGGCAGGAGGATTTGTGGACGATCGTCGAGGAGTGGCGCGAGCTGCCGCTGCAGGAACTGGTGCGCCTGGCCGGCACGACTTCGACGACGATCCGGAAGCTCGAAGACAAGGGGCTGGTTTCCATTGCGCCGCAAATTTCCGAGCGCGACCCGTATGGCAAGGAGCACATCCTCCCGTCACAACCGCTCGAGTTGAACGCCGAACAGGCCACTGCGCTGAAGTCGGTTGTCGATGCGATGGAGCGCTTGGCCAAGCCGGCCGGCGACGAGGCCAAGCCCGAAGGCGACAGCGTGTTCCTGCTGCACGGCGTGACCGGCAGCGGCAAGACGGAGGTGTATCTGCAGGCGATCGCGCACGCGCTTGGCCAAGGGCAGGGCGCCATCGTGCTCGTGCCGGAGATTTCACTGACGCCACAGACGGTCGAGCGGTTCAAGGCGCGGTTCAGCCAGGGGCCGCAGCAGACGCTGGTCGCCGTGCTGCACAGCCACCTCTCCGCCGGGGAGCGGCACGACGAGTGGCACAAGATCCGGCAGGGCAGGGCGCGGATCGTCATCGGCGCCCGCTCGGCAGTGTTCGCGCCGGTGGAGCGGCTTGGCCTGGTGATCGTCGATGAGGAACACGAGCATTCGTACAAGCAGGAGGAGGCGCCGCGCTACAACGCCCGCGATCTTGCGGTGGTGCGCGGCCAGCAGGAGGGCGCGGCGGTGGTGCTCGGCTCGGCGACGCCGTCGATGGAGAGTTACCACAACGTACAGCGAAAAAAGTATGCCCTGCTTTCGCTCACCGAGCGGGTGGATCAAAAAAACATGCCGCTCGTGCGCGTGATCGACATGCGCAGCGCGGCCCGCAAGGAGAAAGGCATCAGTATTTTTTCGCCGCAACTGCGTGAGGCGATCCTGCAGCGGCTCGAGAAAAACGAGCAGGTGATGCTTTTCCTCAACCGGCGCGGCTGGTCGTCGTCGTTGCAGTGCCCCGACTGCGGCTACGTCGCCGAGTGCCCGAATTGCAGCGTGTCGTTGACCTACCATCGCGCCGCGCAACAACTGATGTGCCACAGTTGCGGCCACATCGAGGCCGCGCCGACCAAGTGTCCGGAGCAAAGTTGTGGCAACGCGGCGATCCGCTTCGCTGGCCTGGGCACGGAGAAGGTCGAGGCCGCCTTGGCCAAGGGCTTCCCGATGGCCAAAGTTAAGCGGATGGACTCCGACACCCTCAAACGCAAGGAGGATTACCGGCGCATCCTCGGCGATTTTCGGACCGGCAAAATCGACATCCTGCTGGGTACGCAGATGATCGCCAAGGGACTGCACTTCCCGAACGTGACGCTGGTGGGGATCATTAACGCCGACCTGAGCCTGCACATCCCGGACTTCCGCGCCGCCGAGCGGACGTTTCAACTGCTCACGCAGGTGGCGGGCCGGGCCGGGCGCGGCGACGTCGAGGGCGAGGTGTATGTGCAGTCGTTCACGCCGTTTCATCCGTCGATCCAATACGCGCGCCGGCACGACTTCATCGGTTTTTACGAGCAGGAAATCGAGTTCCGACAGGAGCTGCGCTACCCGCCGGTCAGCCGCGTGGCGTTGCTGACCCTACGCGGCCGGAGCGAGGATCGCGTCAAGTTTTTCGCCGACCATCTGCGGAAGGAGATGGACGCATTGGCCGGGGAACTAGGCGACACCGTCGTCGCCGGGCCGGCGCCCGCGCCGCTGCTGCGTGCCGAGAATTTCTACCGCTACCAAGTCATGATGCGCACTCCGAACATGTCTGCCTTAAGCCGCAAGCTCTCGGCCCGGCAGCAGGCATTGCAGATCCCCGACGACATCCGCCTCATCATCGACATCGACCCGATGACCCTCAGCTAGCTGCTTGGCCAAGCGGTTACTTGTAGGAAGTTACCGGGAGCGGTACGATGCTGCTCCAAGGTTGGGGATGTGGCTCCGATCCCAAAAAAACAGGTGGTGGACGCACAGAATCAAATGGAAGCTACGGTTGCTGGCATGAACCGCCTCGCCTGCAACTTGTGGTGGACGTGGAACCAGGATGCGCAGGATGTGTTCGAGGAGTTGTCGCCGCGCGCGTGGCGCTATCTCTACCACAACGCCGTGGCGGTGCTGCGGGAATTGTCGGACGAGGAACTGCGTGTGCGGTTGCTCGACGAGGAATTCAACGGTCGCGTGCAGGGGGTACTCCGGCAGTTCGACGCCTATTTGGACGCGACCGACACGTGGGCGGCGGAGCACGCGCCCCGCTTGGCTAAGCGCCCGGTGGCCTACTTCAGCGCGGAGTTCGGCTTTCACGAGACGCTGCCGATCGCGGCCGGCGGCTTAGGGATGTTGGCCGGCGACCACGCGAAGTCGGCCAGCGACCTCGGCCTTGGCTTCGTGGGGATCAGCCTGTTTTACCGCGAGGGCTATTTTCAACAGGCGATCAATGCCGAAAACTGGCAGACGGAATACTACAGCCAGCTTGACCCGCAGAATCTCCCACTCGAGCCGGTGCTGGACGGTGACGCCCAGCCGCTGGTTTGCTCGGTGGAGATCGCCGCCGAGTCGGTGTCGTTTCGCGCCTGGGTGGCCAACGTCGGCCGCTGCCCGGTTTATCTGCTCGACGCCAATCTGCCAACGAACCAGCCGCATTTCCGCGACCTTACGCAGCATGTGTACGGCGGCGACAACTCAACACGCATCATGCAGGAAATCCTGCTCGGAGTGGGCGGTGTGCGGCTGTTGCGGCGGCTCGGCGTGGAGCCGTCGGTGTACCACATGAACGAGGGTCACGCGGCGTTCCTTGCGCTGGAGCTGATGCACGAGCGGATCGCCGGGGGCGTTGGTTTTGACGAGGCACTGGCTGAGGTGAGGCAGCAGTGTTTGTTCACGACGCACACGCCGGTGCCGGCCGGGCACGACCGGTTCAGCCGCGAGTTGATGGACTATGCGGCGCGGCATTTTTATAGCCAGCTCAATGTTAGCGCCAACGAGTTGCTGGCGCTTGGCGGGGTGAATCCCAGCGACGACAACGAGGAATTTTGCATGACCGTGCTCGCGCTCAAGGCGGCGCGGGCGGCCAACGGCGTGAGTGAACTGCACGGGCAGGTCAGTCGCGAGATGTGGCACGGCCTCTACCCGGAGGGTTCGGTGGACGACGTACCGATCGGCCACGTGACCAACGGCATCCACCTGGCTGGCTGGATGAAGGGACCGGTGCGTAAGTTCTGGCGGCGTAAGCTTGGCCAGGTGGAGCCGGCGGCGGACTGGGCGGATGAATTGGCCAAGCCGGAGTTCTGGGCGCGGGTGAGTGATGGGTCGTTCGTCAGCGACGAGGAGCTTTGGGCGCTGCGCTACCGGTTGCGGCGCGAGCTGATCGAGTTTGCCCGGCGGCGGTTGCAGGACCAAGAGCATCGCTCGAAGGCAAGCGACTTCATCGCGTTCGATCATCTGCTCAACCCCGACGCGTTGACGATTGGCTTTGCCCGGCGCTTCGCCACCTACAAGCGCGCGCCGCTGATCTTCGACCATTTCGAAAATCTCGTGAGCCTGGCTCGCGACTTGCGGCGTCCGGTGCAGTTTGTCTTCGCCGGCAAGGCGCATCCGCGCGATGACGAGGGCAAGCGGTTGATCCAAAAAATCATCCACTTGAGCCACCACTCCAGACTGAGCGGGCACTTGGTGTTCCTCGAGAATTACGACGTGCACGTCGCACGGCAGATGGTGTCCGGCTGCGATGTTTGGCTGAATAATCCGCGCCGGCCGCTCGAGGCATCCGGCACGAGCGGCATGAAAGCCACCTGCCACGGCTGCCTCAATTTGAGCATCCTAGACGGCTGGTGGCGAGAGGGTTACGACGGCACGAACGGCTTTGCCATCGGCGGCGACGAGCACGCCGACAACGTCGAGGAGCAGGATAGGGTCGACAGCGAAAACCTGTACAAGGTGCTTTCCGGCGAGGTAATCCCCTGTTTTTACGACCGCGACGAGGGGGGCATCCCGAGAGCGTGGATCGGGAAAATTCGGCGGGCCATGGTCACGTTGGCGGCCCAGTACGACACCACCCGCATGGTGCGCGAATACACACAAAAATTTTATCTATCCGAATGAACGAGACCAACGACAGTACTGAAGCCTCGAGCGGGAAGCCGCGCGACCTGCGCTCGCTCAACGCCGAAGAAGTGGAGAGCATCCTCGCCGAGTGGGGGCACAAAAGCTATCGAGTGACGCAGTTCCTCGGCTGGCTTTACAAAAAACGCGCGTGCTCGATCGACGAAATGAGCGACCTGCCACAGGAGTTACGCGATCAAATGTCCAAGTCTTTTTTCCTCAAGCCGCTCGAGTTGGCCAAGGAGCAACGCTCGCGGGACGGTACGGTGAAGTTCCTCTGGCGCCTCGCCGACGGGGAACTGATCGAGAGCGTTTTGATCCCGGCGTCCGTCGGCAGGGACGGCAACAGAAGCGACCGGCACACGATCTGTGTC
>QOAX01000055.1 GCA_003972865.1 Verrucomicrobiota bacterium
GGCATTCAAGACCGAGCCACACGGCGCCTACTTCAAGATGGTGGACGAGCACATCTTTCTTTTTGGGATGATGGCCAGCGCCATCAATTTCGGCCCGGACGGCTCCCTGTACGTGGCCAATTGGGATGGAAAGTGGCAACCCAACGAACGTGGCAGCATCTGGGTGGTTGACGACCCCGCGATTCGCGGATCGGAAAAGCGGAAACAGGTTGCCGAACTGCTTCGCAGCAACTACGGCGGTCATTCTGATGCGTTCCTGATCGATCTGCTGGCTCACGAAGACCAGCGAATTCGGCTTGAGGCACAATTCGAATTGGCCAAGCGCGACAAGTTTGGGGAACTGTTGAAGGTGGCAGCAAACCCGAATGCCAAGCAACTCGCCCGGGTGCATGCGTTATGGGGGCTTGGCCAACTGGAAGATAATTCACAGCGCGATAAACGTCTGGCCAGGCGACTTCCGTTTACGGATTCTGATTTCGAGATTCGAGCGCAGGCAGCCAAGCTGGCGGGAACAAGAAAGCTTAAATCCTGTGCCGCAAAATTGGTGGATCTTCTTCATGACGAAAATGCCCGGGTTCAATTTCATGCGGCAATGGCGCTTGGCCAAGCGGGAGATTTCTCAACCGTTCCCAGCTTGATCGCGTTGCTCAAACGCAATGACGACAGGGACGCTTACCTTCGCCACGCAGCCATCATGGGGCTGGCCGGGAGTGCCCGACCGGCTCAGTTGAGCGCACAACACAAACATAAGTCGGCTGCCGTGCGGGTTGCGACCGTCGCCACCCTGCGCCGATTGAAGCATCCGGGAGTGAAATTGTTTTTGGCAGACCCCAGTGAGTGGGTGTTGCGTGAGGTCATCAGCGCGATTCACGATGACGAGTCGATCCCGGAGGCACTCCCTGCCGTGGCGGATTTATTGCCTGCAAACACAAGCCAGTCCGAGGCCATAACCCGGCGCTTGCTCAGCGCGAACCTCCGGGTTGGCCAAGCTGTAAACGCCGAGCGCCTCCTTGCTTATGCCTTGGATCAATCTAAACCAAGTGCCATGCGAGCCGAGGCGTTGCTTTGCCTGGGCGACTGGAATCACCGCCCCTTCGTGGACCGGGTTGAGGGCCGGGTGCGTGAGCTTTCCAAGCGCGATGACACCTTGGCCAGAAAACTGATCTCGGCAAACCTCCAGGACCTTTTCGAGGCTTCCGATTCTGAATTACTCGCCGAACTCATCCGGCTGTGTGAGAAACTTCAGATCAAACTCGGAGCCAACCCGTTGCTCGTGATCGCCAAGTCTGAGTCACAGGATTTGAGCGCGCGGGTTCAGGCGATCCAATCTGTTCAGGCGAATAAAACACAAGACGCGTCCGATCAACTGGTCGCACTTTTAAAAAGCAAGCACCCGGAAATCCAGGTCGCTGCGGTGGGTAAATTTGCAGAAATCGAACCAAAAACTTTCGCCGAACAAATGGAAACCAACTGGAGAACCTTGAGCCTTCCAGCCCAACAAACATTCCTGACTCAGTTGGGAGCCACGACAAGTGCCAGGGGGGATGAAATCCTGAGTGATGCCTTTGCCTCACTTCTAAGGGGAGAGCTTCCCAGAGCACTCGAGCTTGATGCGGTTACTTCAGCCAAGGCACGACAAACCCCAAAACTGAAGCGACTTATCGCTCAATACGAATCAAGGCAGTCCGCCGAGGATCCCATTGCCTCCTATCGATCAACATTGGCCGGCGGTCAACCGGCTAAAGGGAAACTGGTTTACGAAAACCATGTTGCTGCGCAATGCGTTCGGTGCCACAACGCCGGCGGTAAAGGCAAGCAGGTTGGGCCCGAATTGGGCGGAATCGGAAAACTCGTTAACAAGGATTATCTTCTCCGCTCCCTCATCGCTCCCAACGCGGATATCGCAGAAGGATTCGGGGTGACAGTCATCGAGTTGAGCAACGGTGAAGTCCTTGTCGGAAGCACCGGAAATCGAACAAAAAAAATACTGATCCTAATTCCGCCTCAAGGCAAAACAAGGGAGATCCCCGTTAACTCAATCAAGAAAATCACCGAATCCAAAACTTCAGTCATGCCTCCCGTGGGCGCCATTCTCACGAAGCACGAGCTTCGCGACTTGATGGCCTATCTCGAAACACTCTAGGCCAACAACCAAGCCAAGCCATCCTCAAAAGCCGTGGATTGAGCCTTGAGCAAAGGTAAAAAAGGTGGCCCCGGGAGACCGGGACCACCAATGGATCGGCTGTCTTCTTACCGACTTGTTGAGTTACGCGTTGGGTAGGTTATCAGGCGCATCGCTTTTGCGGGTTAACCCGCTGGCGCGCTCGGGACGCCCTAAACAACTTCGATCGCCACCCAAACGACTTCAGTCGGCCCTCAAACTTGTTTGGGTAGGGAACAAGTTTGTTTATTCAGTGCCATCGGGAGTGTCACTCTTGAATTCAGACTGTGCCGCCTCTCATGGTGCAATGATATCCTCTTTGAGGATAGCTGCGAATGCAGAGGCATTTCAGCTTATGCTTGAAGCTGTCGAGGGGGATGATCAGGAGAAGGCAAAACGCGCCAATGCGAAGCTAATGGATTCCCAAGCTATTGTGGAATCGTTACAAAAAGGCAGGAATTAGGCGGTGGCCTGATTCACGGCTTCGACGCAGCGGGTGCAGAGGGTGGCGTGATCGTCGTGCGAGCCGACGGTGGGTTCCCAGCGCCAGCAGCGTTCGCATTTTTCGCCCTCGGCATTGGCCACGCCGACCTGCAACTCATCGCCTTCGCCCGCCTCGAGCTTGAGTTGCGAGACGTTGATTAACTCGCGCAAATCTTTCCGGTGCGCTTGGCCAATCTCGAGTTCGCGGCCGCCGCCGGTGAGGGTCACGCAGGCCTCGAGACTCTTGCCGATCTGCTTGGCTTGGCGTGCTTCCTCGAGCTTCGGCAGGGTGCGTTTGCGGATGGCGAACATCGTCTCCCAGTTGGCGGCCTCGTCGTCGCTGATGCTGAACTCGAACGGCTCCCAGTCGGCCAGGTGCACGCTGTCGGAGTCGAGGTTCGGGACGGCTTCCCACGCCTCGTCGGCGGTGAAGACGAGCATCGGCGAAAGCATCTTGGCGAAGCCCTGAACCAAGCGGTAAAGGGCGGTCTGCGTCGAGCGGCGACGCGGTGAGTTGGCCGGCGAAGTGTAGAGGCGATCTTTCACGGTGTCGTGGTAAATCGCTGAAAGTTCCACGGCGACGAACTGCGTGATGCGCTGGTAGGCGATGTGAAATTCGCATTTGTCGAACGCCGCGCGGACGTCGCTGTCGAGCTTCGCAAACGCGTCTAGTATCCAGCGGTCGAGCCCGGTCAACTCGTCGTCGGCGACGGTGTTTTGCGCGGGATCGAAATCGTACAGGTTGCTGAGTTGGTAGCGGAGGGCGTTGCGAATGCCGCGATACGCCTCGGCTACTTTTTTGACGCGCTCCTCGCTGATGATAATGTCGTTTCGGAAATCCTGTGACGCCACCCACAACCGAACGATGTCCGCGCCATACTCGCCGACGTAGGCCTCGGCGGTTTGCGGCTTGGTGTAGCTGCCGGCCTGTTTACTCTTGGAAATTTTTTCGCGATCGGCATCGACCATGAAGCCGTGCGTCAGCACGTTGCGATACGGCGCGACACCGTTGGCGGCCAGCGACAACAACAGCGACGACTGAAACCAGCCGCGGTGCTGGTCGCTGCCCTCGAGGTAGTAGTCGGCCTGCCACGCGTCCGGCGTTCCGGCCTCGGCGTTCGGCCGGCCAAGCTCGCTGCGCTGCATGAGCACGGCGCGCGACGACGAGCCGGAGTCGATCCACACGTCGAGCGTGTCGGTGGACTTGGCCACCGGCTCTGCGCCGTCCCAATCGTCCGGCTTCACCGCGGCCCACAGGTCGGCGAAGTCGCGCTCGAACCACACATTCGATCCGTGTTCCTGCACGAGATCGGCGGTTTTGCGGACGATCCGCGCGTCGAGGATCGGGTCGCCTTGGGCGTCGTAAAACGCCGGGATCGGCACGCCCCACGAGCGCTGGCGCGAGATACACCAGTCGGGCCGCGATTGCACCGCGCCCTCGATTCGGCTGCGGCCCCAGTCGGGAACCCAGTTGACACCATCGATGGCGGCCAGCGCTTTTTCGCGGAAACCGTCGTGGTCGATATTGACGAACCACTGGTCCATCGCGCGGAAAATCACCGGCGTCTTGCTGCGCCAACAGTGCGGGTAGCTATGCTCGTAACGCTCCTCAAAGGCCAGTTTGTTGCCGGCCTTGAGCACCTCGATGACGGCGTCGTTGGCTTCGCATTTGCCGTTGCGCTCGAGGATTTGTTTGCCGACAAGCTTGTCGGAAATCTGCTGTTCCTCCGGCAGATCGGTCGTGCGGCTGAGGCGGCCGCCGTCGTCCACTGGCGAGTAAATCGGCAGGCCGTTCGCGCGGCCAAGATTGTAGTCGTCCTGGCCGTGCCCCGGGGCAACGTGCACCAGGCCGGTGCCGGCGCTGTCATCGACAAAGGTGTCGCCGGCGAACAGTTTGCCTGTGCGGTTGCAGAACGGATGGTGGTACTCCAGCCCGGCCATTTGGTCGCTCTGCACGGTGCGCAGAATCTCAAAGTCGCCCGCCCAGCCGCACTTCTCGACGACGGTGTCGATCAACTGCACGCTGACGAGCAGCGCCTCCTCTCCGACGCGGATGAGTTGATAGTCGAACTTCGAATTGTAAGCCACCGCAAGGTTGGCCGGGAGCGTCCAAGGCGTGGTCGTCCAGATCAGCAGGTGCATGTCCGTCTCGCCGACGATTGGAAATTTGACGTAGACACTCTGGCTGACGTGATCCTGATATTCGACCTCCGCCTCGGCCAGCGCCGTGCGGCACGGGATGCTCCAGTAAACCGGCTTTTTGCCGCGATAAACAAACCCCTTCTCGACCAACTCGGCGAACAACCGCAGCTCCTCTGCCTCGTACTCGGGGTGGAGCGTGAGGTACGGATTGTCCCACTCGCCGAGCACGCCGAGCCGCTTGAACTGCTCGCGTTGTTTGTCGACGAAGCCAAGCGCATACTCTTCGCAGGCTTTGCGAATCGTCGCCGGCGTGGCGTCGGTGTTGCCGTCCTTGCGCATCTGCTGCGTGACCTTGAACTCGATCGGCAATCCGTGGCAGTCCCAGCCCGGCACGTAC
>QOAX01000105.1 GCA_003972865.1 Verrucomicrobiota bacterium
GGTATCCTGTTCGGGGCGCTGCTGGGCGGCGCGCTGGCGTACGCTGACGCGCACGGCCGTGTCCCACCCGCACTGGCACTGCTGGCGCTGCTGCCGTTCCTACTCTCGTGGCTCTCGCTAACCGATCGTCTACCGGTCGCGCCAGCGACGCTGCACGCGCTCGCCAACTACGGCTGGCTGGGGCTGCCGCTGCTCTGCGGCGTGCTGGGTATCTGGCGCGACAACCTGCCTGCCATCGCGCTGGGGGCGCTGCTGCTGCTGGTGCAGCCGCTGACGCTGGAGGGCAACGACGTCGCGGCGCTGCTGCCGATACTGGGGTTCATTTTCTGCTTCCTGCTCTACATCGAGCTGGCGTACGACCAGCTGCGCTACGAGCGGCTGGCGCGCATCATGCACCACTCGACCGAGTTCGAGGCGGTGCTCAACTGGTTCGGGGTGATGCTGCTGCTGACGCTCGCCTGCACCACTGCGCTGACCGCTGCCGCTTTCGGCTTCCACGAGGTGCTGGGCGAGGTGCTGCCGGCCCGCTTCCGCAATTCCATTGAGTTCAACACCATCTACGGCCGCGCGCTCTCAGCGATGACTTTCTTCGCACTGTGGGCCATTGCACAGACCATCTTCTCGCGGCAGTTCCTGGCGCGGCAGGTAGAGTAGGACGTACCTGTAGCGACATGCCCGCAGCCGCTTAAACCCGCGAGGCCTGCGCATGGCATGGAGCTGCGCGTCGATGCTGAGGCCATCTTTCACGTGGCGGTCGCGGCCGTGCTGCCGGAAGCGCTGCTGCCGCAACACCTGCAGCGCGACGGCGACCGGCTGCGCATGCCGGCTCTGGAGCTGGAGTGGAAGCTCGACCGCAACGTCAGACTGGCGGCGTTCGGCAAGGCAGCGCCGGGAATGGTGCGTGCCGCTGAGGCCATCCTCGGCGAGCACATTGTCGCGGGAGTCGCCAGCGTTCCCGTCGGGACGGCGCTGCATGACGGCGTTACCGAGTTCCACCCAGGTGCCGCCGATAACCTGCCCGACCGCACGGCGATGGAGGCTGCCGAACGCATCCGCGTTCTTGCTGTGGGCGCATCCGAAGGGGAGCTGCTGCTGGTGCTGATGTCGGGCGGCGGCTCGGCACTGCTGCCACTACCCGCTGCGGGCATTACGCTGGAGCAGAAGCTGGCGGCGACGCGCGCGCTCGCCACTGCGGGGGCGACAATCCACGAGCTGAACGCCGTGCGGCGCCACATCTCGGCGCTGAAGGGCGGACGGCTGGCGCAGCTCGCTGCCCCTGCGACGGTTGCCGCGCTTGCCATCTCGGACGTCATCGGCGACCCGCTGCCAGATATCGCCTCGGGGCCGACCGTTGGCGATACTTCGACTTACGGTGACTGCCTTGCCATCATCGAGCGACTCGGTGCCGAGCTACCGCCTGCGGTGCTGGCGCACATTGAGCGCGGTACTGCGGGCGAGCTGGAAGAGACACCATCGGCGACACCGCAGAACGCCTGCACGGCGGTCATTGGGTCGAACAGGCTGGCGCTCGAGGCGGCGAGTGCCGCGGCGGTTGAGCGTGGCTACGAGGCGAGCATCATCACTGACATGTTGCAGGGTGAAGCACGCGATGCCGGGAAGCACATCGCGCGGCATCTCGCTGGCGAGCGTGGACGCCATTGCCTGCTGTGGGGAGGTGAGACGACGGTGCGCGTCACCGGTAAGGGCCGCGGCGGTCGCTGCCAGGAGCTGGCGCTCGCAGCCGCCATCGAGTTGCAGGGTGGCAAAGGAGCTGGCCTGCTCGCTGCGGGTACGGACGGGCAAGATGGGGCAACAAATACCGCGGGAAGCTGGGGAGACGGCGAAACGGTCGCGCGCGAGGCAGATGCCCTGGCAGCGCTCGCAGACAACGACGCGTATGGATTCCTCTCTCCGGCAGGGGTATTGTTCCGCCCGGGGCTGACTGGCACCAACGTGATGGATCTGGTCATCGGGCTAGTCGACAGGTAATTAAGTGGGGGTCGCTGGCGCTGCATGAAGGTCTTCGTCACACGGCGACTGCCGAAGACGGTGATGGGCCGGCTCGAGAAGGCGAACGAAATCTCCGAGTTGCGGGTCAACCCGCACGACCGGGTGCTGACGCGTGACGAGCTGGAGGAGGGAACGGCGTGGTGCGACATCCTGCTGAGTCAGCTGGTAGATCCTATCGACGGAGCTTTGATGGACTGCAACCCCGGGCTGAAGCTCATTGCCAACTACGCCGTCGGCTACAACAACATCGACGTCGATGCTGCGATCGAGCGGTCAATCCCGGTAACCAACACCCCAGGTGTGCTCGACGACTCGACCGCCGACTTGACCTGGGCACTGTTGATGGCAGTCGCGCGGCGTATCGTTGAAGCTGACGGTTACATGCGCACTGGAAAGTACGACGGCTGGGCGCCGACATTGCTTATGGGCACTGATGTGCACCACAAGACGCTTGGCATTATCGGCCTTGGCCGCATCGGTTTTGCACTCGCGCAGCGTGCGCAGGGCTTCGGCATGCACATCATCTACAGCGACCTTGAACCGAAGCCGTACGCCGCCGAGGTCAACGCGGAGTACATTGACATGTATACCCTGTTGCGCAAGAGTGATTTTGTCTCGCTTCACCCCTTCTACGACAAGAAGTCGCACCACTTAATAGATGAGCGCGAGTTTAAGCAGATGAAGAATAGCGCCTTCCTGATTAATGTCAGCCGTGGTCCTGTAGTGAACGAAAAGGCACTCGTGAAAGCGCTGAAAGCGGGCGAAATCGCCGGCGCGGCGCTCGATGTCTACGAGCACGAGCCAAAGATGGAGCCAGAACTGGCGGAGATGGACAACGTCGTTATCGTCCCGCACATCGCTTCCGCTAGTCTGGAGACCCGCACGGCGATGGGCAACATCGCGGTCGATAATGTGCTGGCGCGCTGCCGCGGGGATGCGCTGACGACCTGCCTCAACCCCGAAACGGCAGGGTAGCGCGACGCGGCGGTGCGGCAATCGCGCATGCTTGGCGCCGCCGCAGCGTTTATCATTACCCCTGCGCCCGGCAATTCGCCTCGGGCTTCGGAGGAGAGCTCACAGTTATTTACCTCAATTCCCGCTCGGGGCAACCTGGTCTGCGCCACCCTTTTAGCGACATCCACCTGCCGCCGGCCGTGAGCTTCGCAGGAATGCCAATTGCGGTCGTCGACAACGGCGGCCAGTGGACGCACCGTGAATGGCGAGTGCTCAACTACCTCGGCTGCGACGCGGAGATTGTGCCGAACACGACCTCCCCATCGGAACTGGAGCGCTTCCGGGCGCTTGTGCTCTCGGGCGGCGCGCCGCGCATCGAATCCGAGTCGGAAGCGCTGGGACTCACCGCAGAATACCTTGACGCCGCCCGCTGGCCCATCCTCGGCATCTGCGTCGGCCACCAGTATATGGCAACCCACTATGGCGGTGCGGCCGGCCCGGCGAAGGTGCCGGAATTCGGGTCGGCGCGGGTCACGGTCGCCGAGCGGGGCTGGCTAATGGAGGGGCTGCCGAACGAGTTAACGGTTTGGGAGAGTCATAACGACGAGGTGACGCGGCTGCCCGACGGGTTCGACATCCTGGCGTCGAGCGACGACTGCGTGGTGCAGGCGATGCAGCATCGCAAGCTACCGTATGCGGGAGTGCAATACCATCCCGAGGTCGAGCACACGGAGTACGGCGCAGAATTATTCCATAATTTTTTGAACAAAGCTTTGAAATGGAATGAATAACAGGTCCATACTGTTTTTTACCCAAACACAGAGGTTATTTCCTTTTAAACGGGGTCTCTTTAGTTGATTATGGACCCTATTGCTAAATTATTCAGCTTGAGTTCTAAATTGGAAAATCTTTCTGATGATAAAGAGAAAGCGATTAGTGGTTATGGATACTATGATTGGGGAAAATCTGCTTTTGAGACCAGTGTCACAGTGGCAATACTTCCTGTTTGGTATACCTATTTATTCCTTGAAGCTAATGGACTGACCACATCTATTGGTTCGACCCCAATGACTGCAGATGCGGTATGGTCTTTGGTTCTTGCAATATCTACTTTGTCTGTTGCGATTGTTAGTCCCTCTTTTGGTGTAATAGCCGATCGTCGTCTGATTAAGAAAAAGTGGTTAAAAATCCTGACATATGTTGGAGCCGGCGCAACTTTCCTTCTAGCCTTCGCACCTTTGTTTGGAAACGCGTCATGGATTTGGTTAATGGTTATGTTTCTTCTTGCGAATGTAGGTCTAAATGGTGCTGGAGTCTTTTACAATGCACTTTTGCCACATTTAGGCAAAGAGGATGAGATGGACGATATTTCGAACAGAGCTTTTGCCTATGGATATCTGGGTGGAGGCTTACTTCTCGTAGTTCATATTGGTCTAGTATTAGGTGTTGAAGCTGATTGGGTTATCCCTTTCTGTATGGCAACAGCTGGGTTGTGGTGGTATGGATTTGCACTTTTCACCTTTATGTGGGTTCCTGAACCACCTATCGAAAATGAGATGGAAAAACTGAAGTTCAGGGAAGCAGCACGTTTTGCGGTTGGTGAAGTAAAACAAACACTGAAGGACTACAAGGCATTTCCAACATTATTCTTGTACATGCTTGCATATTTCTTCTTTATTGATGGAATTAATACTATAACTGCCTTAGGTGGCGTGTATGGGGTTTCTGTACTAGGCATAGGTGCATTTGGTCTAATGCTTACTATTTTAGCCATTCAATTTATTGCAGCACCTTTTGCAATCATATTCACTAAGATTGCAGATAGAATAGGAACCAAAAGAGCGCTCTTTATTTCGATTACAGGATGGGTTGTTTTGTGTTTTGCCGCACTTGCCTTTGCACCACTCGAGCTAGAATCACATGAAGATTATGATATCCTCTATGAGTGGAATGAGAGTGAAGAAATATACACAGTTTATGCGTCTTGGTCGACACATGAGTTAGCTCAAAAAGTGTATTATGAAGACAAAGAGTTTGACGAGCAGGCATGGGCAAAGAAGTGGTCATACCTTCTCCCCACCAATAATAGTGAAAATCAAAAGTTAGACACTTTGGAATGGGCATGGGGAGAAACTGAAGAGGAACCAAACAAGGTGCCTCTTGATGGAGTACTAAACTATGATAGTTGCAGTGATTCCCA
>QOAX01000232.1 GCA_003972865.1 Verrucomicrobiota bacterium
GGGATACGGACCAGGATGGTTTGAGTGATGGAGAGGAGGACAACAAGTACAAGACTAGAGCGCTTGAGCCGGACACCGATGGGGACGGGCTGACGGACAGTGAGGAGTTGGAGAGGCACAAGACGGATCCGAATGTAGCGGACACCGATGGGGACGGGTTGGGAGACGGAGAGGAAGTCGAGGAGCACGGGACGAACCCGCTGCTTGGGGATACGGACCGGGACGGTTCACTGGATTTAATTGAGGTTAAAGCAGGAACCGATCCCAACAATCCCTTTGAATACCCGGCAACAAGATACAATCCCGACATTGGTGAAAGGCCGGCCATTACAGTGCCCCCGGATGATGAGAAAGTTATCCTTGGTGGAACTGCTTTATTCAAGGTGGAGGCTCGAAATGGCACACTCAGTTATCGGTGGATTAAATTGGGAGAAGGAGCCATAGGGGCAAACCAGAACGTTTTGCGGATTGATAATGTAGGGCATGATGACATTGGGTTTTATGTTGTTCTAGTTTCAAACAAGTTTGGTACGATATACAGCAAAACTGTGCGGCTTGATTTGATTACAAAACCCGGCAAGCCAAGACTGGATATTGTTTTCATTGATGGCAAAAGAATAACCATTGAGGTTACTGGGGACTCACTTCATACCTACGAAATCCAGCACAGTCGTGACCTCAAGGAATGGCGACCGCTGGCTTATAATCCATTAAAGACCAACGACCGGGGTAAAACACGGTTGGAGTTGAATTTATCCCCTGAATCGATGCACGGCTTTTTCCGTCTTACTGAGTGATGTTACAACGATTTGATCTTGGGTTATTCCGGGAGTTGGCACAACGGAAGTGCCGGAATTTTCTTTCCATGAGTGTAAGAGGAATCGGCATGGTAGCTATGTTATTCCTGCTGCCGCAGGATAGACTGTTTGCGGCTGGGGCTGTCGCAACCAAGTCCAAGGCGTCTTTGGGTTCTGCTGCTTGGGCCGGAGATAAAACCATCCTGTTTCTTGATGACGATGCGATACTGTATCGATCCGGAACACGGCGTGTGCTTCAGCAACCCAGGCGACATGCGGATAATCCTGTAATTGCTGAAACAAAGGCCTGGGAGGTGGCCATCGGCTATTGCACCGTTTACCGGGACATAAAAAACGGCCTGCACCAATGTTGGTATCAGTCCTATTCCGGCAATCGTGCAAACGATCCTACACGACGGGTCGTGGTTTGCTACGCGACTTCCAAGGATGGGGTGGTTTGGGAAAAACCGAATCTTAACCTCTTCGATTACAACGGCAACCACAACACCAATATCGTTCTGGTCGGCAACGGCGGACGAAGCGTCAACTACGGCGCATCGGTTCTTTTGGATCATCGTGATCCCGATAACGAGAAGCGTTACAAAATGGCCTATTGGGATTTTGTGAATGTTTCAGGCAGACAGGTTCCGGGGCTCTGCGTTGCTTTTTCTCGTGACGGGATTCACTGGGTGAAACATTCAAAAGCGCCGCTTCTTCAGGGAGCTTACGGCGATCCCACTCAACCTCCATTGTCTGTAGAGAGCCGGAGTGAACCGCCCACCCGTCCGGCAATCAGCGATGTGATTGACCTGATGTGGGATCCCCGGCGCGATTGCTTTGTCATCTATTCCAAAACCTGGATTGACGCCCCCGATGGGCGTCGTTTTTGGAAGCGGGCCATTGTCCGGACAGAGTCAAAAGATTTTGTCCACTGGTCGATGCCTCAGTTGATCATTGTCCCCGACGACGACGATCCAGGACAGATACACGGGGCGTCGGTTTTTTATCTTCACGGTGTTTATCTCGCCCTGTTGCAACGTCTCGATTTTGGCGGTTTCGACCGGGGCGGTAGCGGGAACATGCCGGCCGAGTTGGCCTTGAGCAGAGATGGCATCCATTGGCAGCGTTCGTTTCAGGATGAAATGTTTCTTCCGGTGACAGGGAAGGGTGAAACGTTTGATGCGGGTTGTCTTTGGACCAGTTCAACGCCAATTCATCTGCCGGAGGAAATCCGATTTTATTACGGTGCTTATCCAGGGTGGAATTCCGATTTGGAAAATGATTCCAGCGGTATCGGGCTCGCCATACTCCCTCGCGATCGGTTTGCCGCCATCGAGTCGACGAACGGCATCGCCCAAGTCACACTCAAATCAATCCAACTGGGCAACGTGAAACGGGTAACCGTCAACGCGGATGCCACCGATGGACGTGTACGGGTTGAACTCCTGACCGCTGAAGGTTATCGGGTCGCCGGTTATACGAGGGACCAGTCGGTTGTCATTACCGGGAACAGCTTCCGGCACCCGGTGAAATGGAAGGATAAAACGATGGCTGACCTGGCTGCGGGCCGCTACCAACTGCGTCTCCACCTGAAGAATGCGAGGCTGTTTGCCTTGACCATCCAACGTTGAATGGATTTTCCGCTCAACCGGCTAAAACTGGCGGTTGACGAAACTTGGCCAAGCGGATTGACTTGGCCAAGCGGTGTTTCCCGGCCGTGCTCCCTTTTTTGAAGCCATGATCCAGTTTGCCAACCCAAGCGCCGACCTGTTTATTCCCGACGAAACCGAGCCAAGCCAGGCGCTCGGCCGCACGACGCACCTCGGCGTCGGTGCGCACCAGGACGACCTCGAGGTGATGGCGCTGCACGGCATCCTCGCCTGCTACAAGCAGCCGCAGAAATGGTTCGGCGGCGTGACGGTGACCAACGGTGCCGGCAGTTCACGAACCAACGAGTATGCCGATCACACCGACGAGCAAATGCAGGTTGTCCGTGCCGAGGAGCAACGCAAAGCGGCCGTCGTCGGCGAGTTTGGTTTCGTGGCGCAACTCGGCTACCCAAGCTCGGCGGTGAAGCAGCCGGAAAACAGCGACTACGCCGCTGACTTGCAGACGATCCTTGCGGCGGCTGGGCCGCAGGTGGTTTATACGCACAACCTCGCCGACAAACACGACACGCACGTCGCCGTGGTGGTGCCGTTGATCCGGGCATTGCGCGAACTGCCGGAGGACGAGCGGCCGGCGGAGGTTTACGGCGTCGAGGTTTGGCGCGACCTCAACTGGCTGCTCGACGACGAGAAGGTGCTGCTCAATATGACCAACCGACCGAATCTGGTGCGCGCACTCATCAGCATTTTCGATTCACAGATCACCGGCGGCAAACGCTACGACCTCGCGCTGGAAGGGCGGCTCCGTTCCAACGCGACGTTCTTCGATTCGCACGCTGTCGATGAAATGAATCTCGCCAGTTATGCAATGGATTTGAAGCCGCTCGTGGACGATCCGTCGCTGGACATTGCCGGGTACGTTGACGGGTGCGTTGAGCGATTCCGCGAGGACGTGTGCTCGAGGTTGGGTCGGTTCACCGGCGACTGAGCGGCGGGGCGGCTACTGTGTTTCGCCGCGCGTGACCTGCAGGAACACATCCTCGAGATCCATTTCAACTTCCTCAAGTCCAGTGAGTTGCAGTCCACCGTTGACAATGATCGATGCGATCACGCCGCCGTTGGTCTGGCCGTCGGCCAGCGCGACATGGATGTGATCGCTCTCCTCCTCTAGTTCCGCCTCGGCGATTTCGGGACGTTCGTGCAGCAATTCGAGCGCGCGTTCCGGGTTGTCCGCCACGCGAAGCCGGTAGCCCGTTTTTTGCGTGAACTGATCCTGGACACCCTGCACCGGCCCGCTGTAAATCAGGCTGCCTTTCTCGATGATGGCGATACGGTTGCAGAGCGACTGCAACTCGCTGAGAATGTGCGACGAGATGAGGATCGTTTTGCCGAGCCGCTGCAGTTCCTGCAGGATGGCCATCATCTCGATGCGCGCGCGCGGGTCGAGTCCGCTGGCCGGCTCGTCGAGCAGGAGAATCTCCGGGTCGTGCACGAGCACGCGGGCGAGGCCGATGCGCTGTTGCATGCCCCGGCTGAGCGCACCGATGAGTGAGCCTTTCTTTTCGCTCAAGCCGACGAGCTCGAGCACGTCGCTGATGGTCTGCTCGCGCCTGGCCGCGCCGATGCGGTAGCACGCGGCAAAAAAGTCGAGGTACTCCGTGACCTCCATGTCCTTGTACACTCCGAAGAAGTCCGGCATGTAGCCAAGGATGCGGCGGACCTGATTCGCCTCGCGGACGACGTCGTGGCCAAGGACGCGCGCGGTGCCGGTCGAGGGCGAGAGAAAGGTCGAGAGGATGCGCAGCGTGGTGGTCTTGCCGGCGCCGTTCGAGCCGATGAAGCCGAACAGGTCGCCGCGATGCACGGTGAGGTCGAGTTGGTTCAGCGCAGTGAGGTTGCCATAGTGGCGCGTGAGTCCGAACGTCTCGACGGCGGCGCTGGAGACAGGCGGCGGCAGGGTGGGTGATTCTTCTGACATGGTTATTGGTTTGTTTGCGCTTGGCCGGGTATTAGTCGGTTTCAGTAAACTCGATCGGGATGCGGTACAGGGTTAGCGCCTGGGCTAACTTGGTTTCAAAAAGTCCCGTGGACGGAATCGGCGCATGATCTTCCGCCAGCAAAAACAACACAGCACTGCCACGCTGGGCGTTGGCGGATAGGTCGAGCCCACCCGAGCTGATGAAGTTGGCAACGAGGGGGTCTACTTGATTTTCACCAGTTCTGAGAAGCGCTGGGAAGGAACATGTGACGATGTTCATCAACACCGGATCGATCCGGCCACTCTCGGTGTCGCCAAACGCCCGGTTTCGGGTGTTCACGGCACGCTGGAACTTTCCGCCGCGACTGATGCTTCCAAATTCACCCTCGGCATAAGGAGACGCGGCGGTCTGGACGCGGAGAGTGCGCGTGCTGCCCGGCGGCGACTGCAATTCCAACTCGGTGATTTTGCCATCCGACAGTAACGCTGCACCGGTGATCGCTTTATCGAGTCCATTCCTGAGGGCCAGCTCATAGTCAGTTGATGCGTTTTTGGTGAGGGTCGCTGTGATCTCGCCATTGTCCGGGGCGATCCATTCGGAGCAGAGCAGGCGACTGGTCCAGATCGGCACGCGGGCGCTGGCCTCGAGTTTGCCGGGGGCGCGCTGCACAAAGAGAGAGGAGGCCATATTGCCGCGGAACGCCCCGCCGTACTCGGAGCGGATGCCGCCCTGCTCGA
>QOAX01000304.1 GCA_003972865.1 Verrucomicrobiota bacterium
GCCCCATTATCGCTGACGTCCTACAGACCCGCCGGGCACCCTATCGGGCGCGCGCGGATTGACGGGTGTTCCGTAGTGCGCGTTCAAGACGAATATTCCGTGGGTCAACTCGTCGGTGATAGTTTTGCCGACCATCGTGGCCCCGGCCTCGACAAGCGTGTTTACCGCCCACGCAGTGGGGGTGGCAGGCTCGTGGGCAGCTTTCCAGTCGGGATTGCTGCCGCCTGTGACATATCCGGCGACATCGAGTATGTCTTTGGCGGCGAAAGTTAGACTAGTCAAAGGCGCATCTGATGCCCCTTCGAGATACACGCCGGTGTCTTTACAAAATGCGTTCAGTGTATCGTCAATCTTGATTCGCACCATCACTCCACCCTCGACCGTAGACCTGTGAAATAATCCCACTGTTATCATTAAGAAAATTACCGCATTCGGTTCTCGCCGCGCCACATGTCGGGGCTGCTGCCAAGGTTGCCCTTGATGCCTTCGGTCAACTCATCCAGCTCTTTGATGATCTCGTCAGGCAGAGTCAAGTCGAAGGCGGGCAGGTTCAGGGCAACCTCGTCGGCGTTGCGTGCGCCGACCAACACCGAGCTTACACCTTCGTGCGCCCTCACCCATGCCAGTGCGACATGGGCCATAGGCTGACCGATTCGCTGGCATACCTCTCCATAGCGGGCGATCACTTCAAATAGCTCCTCCTCCATGCCTTGCTGGCCATGCATGGCTTGAGGTCTCGTGGACGCGAAGTGCCTTGAGCGCGCTATCCCGTCAGGCACCTCGTCAGCATTGGCATATCTGCCGGTCAGGAGTCCCTGCATAAGAGGGCTGTAGGTCATCAGGCCAATGTTGTTCTGCCGGCACTTCGGGAAAATCTCGTATTCGATGGGTCGCCAAAGCAAGCTGTAGGGGAGCTGGTTGACCTCGATGTGGCCGACTTCCAGCAGGTCTGACAGGTCTTGGACCCCAAAGTTGCAGACGCCCAGCGCCCGAACTTTGCCTTCGTCGACCAGGCCCTGCAAAGCTCCCATCGTGTCGGCGATGGGGATTTCGTGGTTGGGCCAATGGATCAGGTACAGGTCGATGTAGTCGGTGCCCATCCTCGAAAGGCTGCGTTCGCAAGAGTTCCGCACGTCGTCGGGCGACAGGTGACTGTCGCCCACCTTAGTGACGATTACCGCCTGGTCGCGCCTGCCTTTTAACGCTTTGCCGAGAACTTCCTCCGATTTGCCAGCGCCATAACCCTCGGCGGTGTCGAAGAAGTTGATTCCTGCGTCCAGCGAAGCGTGCACTGCCGCTATGGAGTCGGCGTCGTCCTGGTCGCCCCACACGTTGCCGCCCGCAAAAGGCCAGCACCCCAACGTAAACTCAGAGACTTCGATATCTGATGTTCCCAGCTTGTTGTATTTCAAGACGACTCCTTCAAAAAATATCCGCCGACATTATCTTGTCAGACGGATTGGAAGCAAGCGAACAATCGCCACGAGATACCGCCTAAGCACGTGTGTAAATGCGGCAATACGTCCACAGAATGATGATAGCGATTGTATACCAGAAGGGCTCGCAAAAGGTCGATCGAGTATAAGCGCAAGTTCGGATTGAGCGCATGCTTCGGGGCAGAGATCATATCGTGTGGTGACAATGCTAATCCGACGGCGAGATGCGGTCGACCGAAGGGGAGGCAGTGAAGCGGCGTTCGACATATCGCGACGACGCAATCATGCGTTCACAAAGTCAGCGCTGGTTCAGGATAGAACCGTTTTGCCGACGCTGGAATCTATCAGAAAAATCCGGTTTATAAGCTTATTTTGATAACGGTAGCGCATGATTCCAGGGCCAGATTTGGGCTGGCCTTGTCGATGTCCTTGGACATCATCAGTTCCTGGTAGACTTTCTTGTCGGTGATTTCGACGTTGGGGCATCAGGCCATATCGGACACTTTGGGAACCCAGGCTTCGGCGCTCTGAGCGGCACTGAGCATAATCGTGGCACCGATTCACAGCGAGATTGCCACGGCCTCGATGGCGATGGTTCCGATCTTGGTGGCGAATAGCTTCTTCATGAGTGCCCTCTTTGAATTTCAATTCGACGATTCAATTTAAGCGCCATACACACCGGACTGCCTGATCTCAAACTGACACTAACCTTATATTTTCTGACACTTATTGACGTCCGCTCCTCGGTTCATCTATCGCGGATCGGCTGATTAGAGCATAACAAAGAACAAAGGCAGGAAGGACGAAGGACCTACCTAGACGTAGTCGAATTATCGTATGTATGATTCGACGGCAGAAATAGCCCGCAGGCCGCCCCGAGCTACGAGGGCCAGATTTAGTTGAAGGTGACTTTTCATGCCCAGTAAAAAAGTCCGAATGCTATTCATAGGTAACAGTTTCACAACACGAAACGACCTGCCTGGCTTGCTGAGCGCGATCGCAAAGGCAGGGGCGGGCACAATGATCGAATCCAAAGTCATTGCGGCTGGCGGAGCGTCTTTGCGTCGCCACTGGAACGCCGGCGCCGCTGACACAATCACCGATGAGAAATGGGGTTACGTCGTGTTCCAAGAGCAGAGCACGCTGCCAATTAAAAATGGCAAACGGTTCCATGAAAACGTCCGCGAGTTCGTGCCTGTAATGAAAGAAAGTGGCGCGACAATGGTTTTGTTCATGACTTGGGCCCGCAAACATGAACCAGAGAATCAGAAACTGCTGACCGACAGCTACGACAGTATCGGAAAAGAACTCGCGGCGACTGTAGTCCCAGTGGGGTCTGCATGGCGGGAAATGCTTGAGAAACACGACACGCCTGAGTTACATGCCGAAGATGGCAGCCATCCGACGCTCGCCGGGTCATACCTCGCAGCGTGCGTTTTCTATACAACACTGTTCGAAGGCGACCTCAAGGATTTAGAAACTGAAGTCGAAGGCCTGTCTCATGAAGAACGCCGACTGCTCCAACAAATCGCCCAGTCTGCCTCCGGGAGTGAACAGTAAGACTGATATGTAAAGTTTATTACCAGTCAGCTACGCTGCCATCTTCATGGAACCACTCATCTCCGCCCAACTCAGGCGCGTTGGAGTCGACGTTTCGGCACGCGGCGTCTTCGTCAATGTCGATGCCCAGACCTGGCTTGGTAGGAAGGTCGATGTAGCCGTCTCTGACTACCCAGTCTTGTTGAAGGAGTCCATTGCCCAGCCCTGCGTCAACCTGCTCTTGCATGAAGAAGTTGGGTATGCAGGCGTCAACCTGCATGCAAGCTGAAAAGGCTACTGGCCCAATCGCGCAATGAGGGGCCACGTGAATGTAGTAAACCTCTGCCATGTTTGCTATTTTCTTCAACTCTGTTATGCCGCCACAATGGGCGACGTCTGGCTGGATGATGGCGACGGCGTTTGCCTCGAATATCTCCCTGAATTCCCAGCGACTTAGCAGCCGCTCCCCAGTGGCGATGGGAAATGGCACGGCTTGCGATACAACCTTTAGAGAATCTTTGTTTTCCTGAGGTATTGGCTCCTCCACAAATCCCGGACGCATACCTTTGATCTCGTTGCAAACCTCGATTGCCAGAGCCGGCGTCATCTTGGCGTGGAAGTCAAAAAACAGCTCAACATCATCGCCTACCCATTCGCGCATTATGTAGGCGGCTTTGACGAACTCATCAATTCTTTTTGGCGATTCATGCGCGCGCCACTTGCCTGCTGGTCCCGCTTTGAACGCCTTGTAGCCTCCTGCATTCTGTAACCATTCCAGACGTTCTCTGGATTGCTCCAGACCCTCTTCGCTGAGGTCGCGAATTCCCCAGTGTGCGTACACGCCAATCTTGTCCCTCGTGTTGCTGCCCATCAGTGCGTGCGCCGGAACGCCGTAGTGTTTCCCGGCAATGTCCCAGAGGGCCTGATCAATGCCGGCGAGGGCAGACATAAGCACATTCCCGCCTCTGAAAAATGCGGAGCGATAGATGTTCTGCCAGTGGTGTTCTATCCGCAGTGGGTCCTCGCCGAGTAGATAGTCTGCCATTTCTTCGACAGCCGCCCACGTGCTTTTGGGCCTGCCTTCAAGGGTGGCCTCGCCCCAACCGACAATGCCAGTGTCGGTGGTTATCTTGACAAGCCTTGTCCGAACCTTCGGACGGAATTGTTCGATTTTGGCGATTTTCAATGCGATCTGACCCTCCAATGACTGCAACAGTCTAATGGTTCCATATCAGTGATGTTGCGCGATAATAGCATAGAATTATCAACCGCTTTGTCCATCAGCCTTCCACAACCATACGAAGCAGTACGGTGTTGTCTACTTCGAGGTCGGAGCCCCAGATCAGCCGAGCCGACGTATCCCAGGGGATTTGGTTGTAGCCATCTTTAGGGCCGACATCGTTCTCTGTCCACTTGGTCGCCTCTGTCCAAGCGTTGTCGTTGAACTCGGCGCTGGCCCAATTTGTAGGAATCTCGGTGATCTCAAATTGGCAGTCATCGTCTGGATTGGAATCCTTCTCGCAATCCTTGTTGAGTGGGGCGCGGTGGACAACGAGCGAAAACCATGCGGCGTTGGCCGCGGCCGCGACATCGCCGCTGGACGTGTCGGTTATCTGAGCGATGATGCCGCCGTCTCCCATCTGATGGTTGCGCTCGCCGATATACTCCAGCCCGGAATCGGTTTCCTTGAAATCCTATGCCTCAATGGCAATCGTCAACGGGTAGGTGGCATCGAAGGTGATCGTCTCGGCGTTGAACGACCTCTCGGTCGTGATCGGCACAGAATCCTCGCCAACCAATTCGCCGTTCACATACAAGGCAAACTAGTTGTCGGCCCATACATCGGCTCTGAAACTCGCGGAACCGGCGGTCCGTTCGGTGTCGACTTTCTCAGTCGATTCTGGCGCGTTGGAGCTGGCGGCTCCAGAGTTGGCATCAGTCGTCGCAACGCTTGGGGAGGTCTGTGGGTCTTGCGCAGAGTTGTCGCCGCATGCCGTGACGATCAGTGCCAGTGTGCAAGCGGCTAAGGCGAATGAGCGAAAACGCGTTTCCCTGATCATAAATCCACTTTGTTACTCTTAGGCAAAACCTTTGAGGCCCATAACCTCGCAAGTCTGAGACGCTGCCGGCATTCTTCA
>QOAX01000042.1 GCA_003972865.1 Verrucomicrobiota bacterium
CCCAGCCGCGCCTGGCCCTGCAACGCGCCGCGCCGCGCCTGGCCAAGCTGCCGGAGTCGGTCGCCCGCCACCTCGAGCAACATGCCGAGGGGCTGGCGGAGTACACCGTGACGGTTGCCTGCGGCGGCCCGGGGCATCGTAGCTGCAAAGTGGAGCGTGCGCTCAAGTTGAACGGCCAGCGGTTGACGCCGCGCTGGTTTGGGCGCCGGGCGCATCTTGGCTCGAAGAGCGGTCTGCCGGTGCACGGCATTGTGCTCGGGGGGCAGATGGCCATTGCCGACGAGCCGGCCCGAGCACTCGATGCCGCCGAGAAATCCGCGCTTGGCCTTCCGGCGAATCAAACCGTCCTGTCGCTGGCCGGTGAGCGGCATACGTTCGACACCCCGGCGGCGGCAGCCGACTGGCAGCAGAAGCTTATTGCCGCCGAGCAGGCGCTTGGCCCGGAGGTGCGTCTGCGGCCGGTGGCCAAGCAGAAGCCGTCCGAAGCGTGGACCACCGGCAAAAAAAGCGTCCTGTTCATTCGCGTTGACTTCTCCGACCGCGAGGGCAACCCGCTCAACGACGAGGCGGCGACGTTCTCGATGAACCGCACCAACGAGTTTCTCCGGGACAACTCGTATGGCAAGCTCTCGATCGACACGACGCTGGTGCCGGGGGTGTTGCGCATGCCCAAGCCGGCGGCGTGGTACCAGGCCGAGCCGGAAAGCCGCGACGACGAGCTTCTGGCCCACGGCCGTGACGCCGCCCGGGTGCTCGGCGCGAAATACAACCACCGGGAGTACGACCTGTACATTGTCTGCTTCGACTCGATCTTCGACGGCTGGGCCGGCAAGGCGCGCGTCGGCACGATCGGGCTTTGGCTCAACGGCGGCTTCAGCAACGACACCATCCAGCACGAGCTTGGCCACAACCTCGGCCTGTTCCACGCCAACGCCTGGGTGCCGTCGCAGGGCGATTCCCCGATCGGCGCCGGCGAGCACGAGGAGTACGGCGATCCCTACGACAACATGGGAGACTACTCGCCGTACGGGCACTTCAATGTTTATTTCAAGAATTATCTCTCATGGATTCCGAACACGTCGGTGAAATCGGTCTCGCGTACCGGCACCTACCGCGTGAAGGCGCACGACCATCGCGAGTCCAACATCGGTGTGCGTGCGCTGAAGATCGCCAAAAACTCCGGCCGCGACTACTGGGTGAGTGTCCGGCACTGGGTGGTCGGGAGTGAGATCATGCTGCGCTGGGGCCTCAAGTCGGGCAGCTCGATGAGCGGCGACGGCTCGCTGCTGCTCGACATGACACCGGAGACGCGCCGTGAATTTGAGGAGAGCCAGCCGCGCGACCACTCGCTGCAGATGGGTAAAACGTTTCATGACAGCAGCCGTCGGGTGTCGGTCACCCCGGTGGCCCGTGGCGGTGATGGCCGCAAACTTTGGGTGGATCTGCGTGTGATTTACGGTTCAGTCGCCTCCAATCGCACGCCGAACGTGAGCATTGCCGGGCCGTTGCCGCCGGCCAAATTGGGCGAGCCCTTCAGCCTTGCGGCCAACGGCAACGACCCCGACAACGACGCGCTGTTTTACATCTGGGACTTCGGCGACGGCAGCGACGTGGCCTACGGCAAAACCGTTTCGAACACCTACTTCCTTGGCGCGGGCTTGACGTTCCCGGTCACCTGCACGGCAGTCGACGGTAGGGGCGGCAGCGCGACAGCCTCGGCTTCTGTCAGGGTCGAGGGCAGCGACGACCCGGTTAACAGCTGGACACAGTCCACGCTGCCGGACACCGGCAACTTGTCGTTTGTGACGTTTGGCGGCGGGCAATTTCTCGTGGGTGGCGACGGCGGCTCCCTGGCCAGGCGCGAAGCCGGCAGCGACACCTGGGCGATGATTGGCGACAGCGGCACCAAGCAGCGGCTCTTTGGCGGCGCGATTGGCGGTGGCACGCGGCTGGCCGTCGGCTGGCTGGGCACGGTGACGGTTTCCAAAAACGAGGGTGCGTGGCGCTTGGCCAAGGGGGTGGAGCTGGTGAACATTGAGGACGTGATCCACGACGGCGATCGGTTCATCGCCGTAGGCAAGGGGGGCAAGGTCGGCCTTTCGGTGGACGGCGGGACGTGGACGTTTCACGACAGCGGCACCGCCGCCTGGCTCAAGCATGTCACGATCGGCGGCGGCACATACGCGGCGGTCGGCATGCGGGGCACAATCGTCACCTCGACCAACGGCTCCAAGTGGACGGAGCGCAACACGCCGACGTCGAACGGCCTCGAGAGCGTGGCGTTTGGCAACGGCCGGTTTGTCGCCGTCGGCTTCAAGGGCACGATCCTCCACTCGGGCAACGGGCAGCGCTGGATCACCGCCAAGTCAGGCACGAAGGAGTGGCTCAACGACGTGACGTTCGGGGGCGGGATGTTTGTGGCGGTTGGTGCCAACGGCACACTGCTGACCTCGCCCGACGGCAAGGTGTGGATGCGCCGCAGCACCGGCACGGAGACCAGCCTCGGCGGGGTGGCGTTTGGCGGCCGCCGGTTCATCATCGCCGGTCGCGCCGGGCTGATCCTC
This sequence comes from Verrucomicrobiota bacterium, assembly GCA_003972865.1. GTDB lineage: Bacteria > Verrucomicrobiota > Verrucomicrobiia > Limisphaerales > UBA1096 > UBA1096. The sequence continues at coordinate 2,565 of QOAX01000042.1, forward strand.
GAGTCGGGCCAGTTGGCCGCGCCACCAAAACCACCGACCCTCACGGCCCGCCTGGCCACGGGCGGCAAGCCAAGGCTGGTCATCCACGGGCAGGAGGGCCAACTCTATCGCATCGAGATTTCGGCCGATCTGCAGGAGTGGAGGGTGCTCAAGCTCATCGAGGGCGGGGCCAAGCCGGTGGAGTTCGTTGACGAATCGGCCACGACAGATCGCAGCCACTTTTACCGCACCGTCACGCCGTAGCCATTTTGCCTTTCACTTGGCCGGGCCGGGCGGTAGGTTTCGCCGTGTCAATTTGAAAACAGATGAACACTTTCCTGAGATTATTCAGTTGGACGACCCTGCTTTGCTGCGCGGCTTGCGGCCGGGCGGATGACAGCGCATCCAAGCCGGCAGCCAAACCGAAAACCGTGTTGAGTCCATCCAATGAGCCCCTAGTGAATCCGGCTCCCAAGGCCGGCGTGGTCACCCTCGGCGGCGGGTGTTTCTGGTGCGTGGAGGCGGTGTACCAGCGCATCGACGGCATCACAAAAGTGACCTCCGGCTACATGGGCGGCAAGGTGCCCAACCCCACCTACAAGCAAATCTGCACCGGACGCACCGGCCACGCCGAGGTGGTAAAGGTGGAGTTCGACCCGGCGAAAATCACGCTCGAAAAAGTGCTGGCGGTGTTCTGGAAGGCGCACGACCCGACCACGCTCAACCGGCAGGGCGTGGACATCGGCACGCAGTATCGCTCGGCGATTTTTTTCCACACCGACGCCGACAAGGCGGCGGCCGAGAAATCAAGACAAGCGGCCGGCAGATCGGGCGAGTTCAGGAACCCGATCGTGACCGAGATCGCAAAAGCCTCAACATTTTACAAGGCCGAGGCTTATCACCAAAACTACTTCAACCTGAACGCAAACGCGCCGTACTGCCGTGCCGTCATCTGGCCCAAGCTGCGCAAGCTGGACCTGAAGTTCAAGAAATAGGTGCCAGATAGGCAACCGTTAGCGCACAACTTTCCGGCCTTGGTGACGGCCTCATTTATGGTTAGCCATTGCTTGGTCGATTGCGCTCCAATACATCGCGCACGAGCGATTCCATGGATTCATAGTCGAGGTCCCCTTCCTTTTCGAGGTCGCGGTAGACCTGCTTCTCCAAGGCGCGGAGCTGGGTGGCGTGCATTTGCAGCTCGAGTTCGTTAAGGGTGGGAGTATGCTCGAGCATCTCCGCAATACGCTTGTCATTGGCCTCGCGACGCTCGACCAGCCGATCATGCAGGATCTCAAAGGTTCCGTGGGAAAGGGTGCCCTTCCTTTCCGCATCCTCCAAGTTATCCACTAGGCAACGAATGGCCTGCCGGCGTGCCAGTGCCATCTCGTATTCGATCTCTTCACGAGTTTCCACAATGAGCCCCACCCGTTTCATGAGCCACTCAATCGTGGTGCTCTGTAGTAGAATGGACAGCAGCACCACGCCGAAGACGATGTTCAGGATGGTATCGCGGCGGGCCTTAGCTGGCGACGTTTCTTCATCCGCCTGCACTTGAGTCAATTTAGCCTTAGCCGTGTCGGCGGCCTTGCGCTTGTCGGCGGCTGCCTTCGCAGCTACGTCTTTTTCCTCCTGCTTTTGGCTGGAGTCATCAGCAATTTTTTTCGCACTGGCTTCAGCTTCCTTCGCGGCCATATTGGCATATTCAAAATTCTTCTCGGCGATGGTCGTTGCGGATACTAGGAGCATCATGGCCATCACCATCGAAAGGCTGCCCCGCAAGCCCGACCAGGTAATCACAGGTAGCCACGGTTTCTTCAGCCTCAGATCCTCACGCCGCACCAGGTTGTGTACGCCAAACACCGTTACGCTGCGAACCAGGATCATGATCACAAAAAAGGCCACAATTAGTCCAGCGTCCGCCCACAATCCGCTCAATCTTATTTCCAGCCCGATGAGAATGAAGACAAAGGAGTTGGCCATGAAGGCGGCAAACTCCCAGAAGGAAAAGACCGCCTCGCGCGTGGTGGGACTCATACCGTGCTTGGCACCAACGTTGCCGACCATCATCCCGCAGACGACCACGGCGATGACGCCCGAGGCATGGAGCTGCATGGCCGCAACATTACTGCCGTAGGCGGCGATTGCGGTCAGGGCAACTTCGATGAGGTGGTCGTTGACTTTGCTGGTGAGATAGGACATGGCCAGCCCGACCGCGACCCCAACGGCCGTGCCAAGAAAAACCTCGCGCAGGAACTCGCCGAGCACGTGCAGAGTCTGCACATTCCCGCCCTGGCCATCCAGGGTGGGAATGGTGAGACCCAAGCTTTCAGCGGTGATCTTGACCACGACGCCAAAGAGCACCACGGCGATGCCGTCGTTGATGAGGCTTTCACCCTCGATGATAATGCCGAGCCGCTTCGACACGGTGAATTCCTTGAATAACGCCACCACGGAAATGGGATCGGTGGCCGCCAGCATGGCGGCGGTGACCAAGCCAACCTGCCACATCATATCGCCCCTGATCAGTTCGGCG
>QOAX01000006.1 GCA_003972865.1 Verrucomicrobiota bacterium
GGCGTTCAGCTCAAGAGCGAGAATGCATGGTGCATCGACGAGTCGCTCGATGAGTTGGAGGAACTGGTCGTCACGGCGGGCGGGGAGGTCGCCGGGCGCGGCACGCAGCGGCTCGACAGGGTCAACGCCGCGACGTTCATCGGCCCCGGGAAGGCGCGCGGCTTTGCCGAGGAATGCAAGGAGGCCGGGGTGGACACGGTGGTGTTCGACGAGGAACTCAGCCCGGCGCAGGGCCGCAACCTTGAGAAGGTCTTCGAGTGCAAGATTCTCGACCGCACCGCGTTGATTCTCGACATTTTTTCCCAGCGCGCCCGCACGCGCGAAGGCAAGCTGCAGGTGGAACTGGCACAGTTGACTCACCTGCTACCAAGGTTGACCCGGTTCTGGACGCACCTGTCGCGGCAGAAGGGCGGCATCGGCATGCGTGGCGGCGAGGGCGAAAGCCAGCTCGAGGTGGATCGCCGCAAGGTGCGCGAGCGCATCGACAAGATTCAGCACGACCTCGAGTTGGTCATGCGTCAGCGTAGCGTTCAGCGAATCGGCCGCAAGCGCAACCAGTGGCCGCTTGGCTCGCTGGTCGGCTACACGAACGCCGGCAAGTCGACGCTGTTCAACGCCATCACCGGCGCCTCGGCGCTCGCCGAGGACAAACTTTTCGCGACGCTCGACCCGACGACGCGGCGGTTGCGTCTGCCGACGAACCAAAACGTGCTGCTCTCCGACACAGTGGGTTTCATCCGCAAACTGCCGCACGATCTGGTTGATGCGTTCAAGGCAACGCTCGAGGAGGTGATCGAGGCGGACTTGCTGCTGCATGTCGTGGACATCAGTTCGCCGAGTGCGGAGGAACAGATCGAGGCGGTGAACGTGGTGCTCGACGAGCTGGGCGTGGCCGACAAGCCGATGCTGATGGTGTTCAACAAGATCGACCGCGTGACTGCGCCCGGCTTGGCCAAGCGCTTCACCGGTCAATATCCAAATTCAATCGTGGTCTCGGCCAGGACCGGCGAAGGCTTCGAGGCGTTCATGGCTGAACTGGGCAAACAACTGCGACCGGTGCGCGAGATGCTGGAGCTAAGCATCCCGCATTCGCAGTCGGAAGTGATCGCCCAACTGCACGAGGTGGGACAGGTGTTGGAACGCGATTACGACGCTCCCGAGGCGATGTTCAAGGCGCTCATCCCGCCAAGTCACCGGGCCACATTCGAGCCGTTCATCATCCGCGAAGACGACTTGGCCAAGGCCTAGTATTTCGGGACGTTCGGATCGATCTCCTCGGACCAGGCGGTGATGCCACCTTTGACACTCTTGAGGTACTTGAAGCCCTGCTCGCGCAGGAAGCCAAGCGCCTTGAGAGAGCGCACACCGGCCTTGCAGTGCAGATAGATCGTCTGGTTCGGGTCCAGCTCGGTGAAGCGCTGCTCAATCTGGCTGAGCGGCACGGGTGTCGTGCCCTCGACCTTGGCGATTTCATACTCGTCCGGTTCGCGCACATCGACGATGGCGATGCCGAGGTCCGGATTGTCGAGCGCACGCTTCATTTCCTGCACGTCAACCTCGTCCGGGTTTTCCTCCGGCTCCTCCGGTTGATCCGGGATGCCGCAGAACTGGTTGTAGTCGATCAACTCCCTGATGGTCGGGTTGTCCCCGCACAACGGACACTTCGGGTCGCGGCGCAGCTTGACCTCACGGAACTCCATCTCCAGCGCGTTGAAAATCAGCAGGCGGCCAACCAGCGGGGAGCCTTTGCCCAAAGCGAGCTTGATGATCTCCGTGGCCTGAATGCAGCCGACGATGCCGGGCAGCACGCCCAGCACACCGCCCTCGGCGCAGCTGGGCACCATACCCGGCGGCGGCGGCTCGGGGTAGAGGCACCGGTAGCACGGGCCGCCGAGAGTCGGCGCAAACACGCTCGCCTGTCCGTCGAACCGGAAGATCGAGCCGTACACGTTCGGCTTTCCCTGCAGCACGCAGGCGTCGTTGGTGAGGTAGCGCGTCGGGAAGTTGTCGGTGCCGTCCACCACGATGTCGTAGTCGGCGACGAGGCCCATGGCGTTCTCGCTGGTGAACGCCGTCTCATGCTTGTCCACGATCACGTTAGGGTTGATGCTGTTGACCGTCTCCGTGGCGGACTCGACCTTTGAGCGGTCGACATCTTCCGTGCCGTGGGCGATCTGCCGCTGCAGATTCGAGAAGTCCACTACGTCGAAGTCCACCAGGCCGATCCGGCCGATGCCGGCGGCGGCGAGGTACATGCTGATCGGCGAACCCAGTCCGCCGGTGCCGATGCACAGCACGCTGGCGCTCTTGAGCTTCTTTTGGCCGGCCATGCCGACCTCCGGCAGGATGAGGTGGCGGGAGTAGCGGCGGATTTCGTCGTTGCTTAATTCCATTTTCAGGGCGGGGTAGCGTACATCAAGGCCAAGCGCTTGGCCAAGCGCCGATTATTCGGCGATGAATCCCTGCGCCTTCAGCCAGAAAACCAGATCCTTGGCCCAGGGATGGACATTTTTGAACGGCGGCTTGTCGGCCAGGCCAATGCCGTGGCGGCCCTTTTGATAAACGTGCAGCGCAAACGGCACGTCGGCTTTGTGCAGCGCGGTCGCAAACTGCAGGCTGTTCTCCACAGGCACAGCCTTGTCCTCGACCGTGTGCCACAGAAAGGTCGGCGGCGTGTTCCCGGTCACCTGTTTTTCATTGGAGAGCAACTCGACCAGTTCGGCCGGTGGCTTGTCGCCGAGCAGATTGCGTTTCGAACCGCGATGAGTGAATTCACCCAGCGTGATCACCGGGTAGCAGAGAACGCCCAGGCTTGGCCGGGAACTGATGCGATCGATCGGGTCGCTGGCCTGCGGGTTACCGGCGTCGAAGTGTGTCAGCAGCGTCGAGGCCAGGTGACCTCCGGCGGAGGAACCCATGATCCCGATCTTGTCCGGGTCTATCTTCCACTGCTTTGCATTGGCGCGAACGGTTCGCAGCGCGCGGGCTGCATCACCGAGCATGATCGGGTGCCGATAGCCGGCCGAGCCAAGCCGGTACTTGAGAACGAATCCATTGACGCCGTGTTTCTGCAGGAACTGCGCGTAAGTCGCGCCCTCGTGTGAGGCCAGTCCGCCGTAGCCGCCGCCGGGGCAGATGACAATTGCTGAGCCGGAGTTGTTGTCGGCCGGGGCGGGGAACGGCGTCAGCGTAGGGATGTCACGCGGCGAGTCGCCCTTGGCACCGGGCGTGCCGTTTGGCCAAAGCGGCCGTTCCTTGCCCTGGGCAAACGTGCTGGCAACCAGTGCCAGCGCCACAATCGAAGTCGTAAAAGCTTTCATGAGAATCGAACGGCCCGGAGTCTATTGCCAGTTCCTCAAAGAGAAAAGCCCCCGCTTGGCCAAGCGAGGTAATCCGCAGATGACGCTGATTTTCGCAGATGAAAAATCTGTGTTAATCGGCGAAATCTGCGGATGAAAAATAGAACTACGAATAAACGATAATCAACACGAAAAAACTACTTCCCCTCAGATTTCAATTCTTGCCCGTTTTTACCTCGTGCTTATTGAGGAGGTCGACGATCTCCTTGTAACCCTTTAAAGTTGCCATGTTCAGCGGGGTGAACTCCCTGTGATCCATCACGTTCACTTCCGCATCGTTGGCAATTAAAAATTCGGCTATCTCCTTCTGGCCTCTCAATGCCGCTTCATGCAGCGGGGTCCATCCTTCCTTGTCTTCCGCATTCACATCCGCACCCTCGGCAACGAGCAGTTTGGCGATTTCCTGCAACCCCCGTCGTGTCACTTCATGCAGGGAGGTCCAGCCGTTTACATCCTCCGCGTTGACGTCCGCGCCATTTTCGATGAGCAGTGCGGCGGTTTCCGCATGACCTTCGTACGATGCAAGGTGGAGTGCGGTCCAGCCTTCGGGGTCTCCCGCGGCCAAATCGGCACCCTTGCTGATGAGCAGATCGGCAATCTCCCTGTGCCCATTTTTGGCCGCCAGGTGCAGGGGGGTCAACCCGTCGCCATTCTTCACATTGACATGGGTGCCAATTGCCAGTTGCTGTTTGACGGCTTCGACGTCACCGGAATCGGAGGCAAACAAAAGCGCCTTTTCATCGGCGGTGTTTTCCGGTTCGGGGGGTTGCGCCGGTTGTGCAGGCTTGTTAACGGTTTCATTTGATTCCGTGTCCGACGACTGCCCAAACTTCCCACACCCCGCAAACAGCACGGCTGCGATCGTTGTGATCAGGAGTTGTTTCATCCTTTGCTGTGGCTTTCAGTTCTTCACCGTCTCGAGGAGGCGGAAATGCATGCGTCGGAACAACAGGATCGAGACGATGACGCCCGTGCCGCAGAGCAGCATGTCCCATTGGGCGTCCCAGACATCTCCCTGTGAACCAAGGTACGCATCGGAGGCATCACCGAAAAAAACGGCTGCGCCAAATTCTATGATCTCAAAAATGCTCGTGAAGGCCATGCAACCGGCAAATACCACAAACTCAAGCCAACCGCCCCCGTTGACCACCTTCTGTCTCACAAGCACCTCGCGAATCAAAACAGCCGGGATAAAGCCCTGCACAAAGTGGCCGATCCGATCATAATGGTTCCGCTCAAAACCGAATGTCTCCTTCATCCAGTTCCCGAGAGGAACCCTTTCATACGTGTGCCACCCGCCGTATATCAGGATGATGGCATGCAGCATCAGCAACCATGCCAGCAGGGTCGTTGGGGTGATCCCTTTTCTGGAGAGATGAACAACAAGGATCAACCCTGCGCCGACCCAGGAAACCTCGAGTAACCAAGTAAACCGGTCGTGTGGATTCACTCCTGAGATGATCAGGAACACCAAGACGACGATAAACTGCCAAACGCCAATGGATCTGAGTGAATTCATGACTACCCGAGGGCTTGATTGGATTAGAGGAAAGCTTCATTTTCTGTCCCAATAGATAAGCATCTTTATCTATTTGAGCGGATTCCCATACAAGATTCAGCTCTTTGTTTCTCTTTGTTAACTCTTCTAGTTGTGAATTTATTAACTCTAGTTTTTCGTTATCTTCTTTAAGACTCAAAATTATATTTC
>QOAX01000047.1 GCA_003972865.1 Verrucomicrobiota bacterium
CGGCAACGGGCTCTGGACCGGGTGTTGAGTTTTTACGGCGATTCAGTAACTTCGCGCTGTCTCGGCGCGTAGTGGATAACGGCTTGTACCCCCGGGGCACCCCATCACTGACCATGAACCGGATCCACTTCAAGACCACGACCGCAGGCCTGGCTGCACTCATGTTGTTGTGCGCCGCAGTCTCGGCCGCGGACAAAACGTTGACGCTCGACAAACTGTTCCCGGCCGACCGCGTGCTCGACGTGCAAATCACCGTGGCCGTAAAGGACTGGGACAGGATTCGCCGCCAGTCACGCGACTTCGTCTCGGCACTGCACGAGAAGCGCAAGACCGAACCGATCGACGGGCTGTACGAGTACGTGAACGCCGACGTGACGATCGACGGCGTAAGATTTGAAAAGGTCGGGCTGCGCAAAAAGGGATTCATCGGCTCGCAAAGCACCAGCCGGCCGTCGCTCAAGATCAAGCTGAACCACACCGACAAGGAACGGAACATCGGCGGGCTGACCAATCTGACGATGAACAACAACAAGCAGGACGGCACCATCGTGAGTCAGTACATGGGCTACGCCCTGTTTAACGCCGCCGGATCTCCGGCGTCGCGCTGCGCCTTTGCCAAGGTGACGGTCAACGGCAAAAATCTCGGCATTTACTCGCACGTGGAGTCGATGCGCAAGCCGCTGCTGGCGCGGGCGTTTGACGATGAAAACGGCACTCTCTATGAGGGAACGGTGGTCGATTTTTACGAGGGTTGGGAGGGAAGCCTCGAGCACAAGCGCGGCGACGACAAGCAAGGGCGCGAAAAAATCCGGCAACTTATCCAGTTGCTCGAGAGCGAGGAGGCGAGCGAGGAGGCGATTGGCAGGCTCGTCGATCTCAATGCGTTTTACCGGTTCTGGGCCATCGAGGGACTGATCGGCTTTTGGGACGGCTACTCCGGCAACGCGAACAACTTTTTCATTTATCTCAACCCGAAGACAGACCGGTTCCACTTCATGCCGTGGGGAGCGGACGCGCTGTTCCGCAAGCGCAGCATGCTCAACTTCGATTTTCGCGCGCCGATCTCGGTCAAGACCAAGGGCCGGGTCGCCTATCGCCTTTACCAACTGCCCGAAGGCCGTGAACGTTATCGCAAGACACTGCACGGCCTGCTCAAGGAGCATTGGGACGAGAAAAAACTGCTCGCCGAGTGCGACCGTATCGAGGCCCTTATCAAGCCGCACCTGAACCGCGAGCAGTATCGCTTCAGCCGCTCACTGGACGGCACGCGGGACTTCATCGAGGCACGACGACGGGATTTGATGAAGGAAACCGGGGACGGCATGCCAACGTGGCGCAAGGAACCCAAGGCGCCGCCCGTCATCGCGGCCATAGGCAAAATCAAGGCCAGGTTCTCCGCGACGTGGATGGAGGATTCCCCGCGCAAACGCACCAACATCGGTAAGGTGGAACTCAGCTTGTCGATGGACGGCAAAAAAGTCGCGCTGAAGGATGCCGGCGTGCACGCATCATGGACAGGCGGCTTTGGTCGCAGCAGCAAACCGTCCGTCCGCTTCGTCGCCCGACGCACCAACGACAACAAGCAGGTGTCGCTCGACCTCTCGCTGGAGGAGGATTCGTTCAAGGTCGGCGACAATATTCAATCCGGCGGTGTGTTCAAGGAAGGTCTTGGCTTTTCGTTTGGCCCGCTTGGCATGCAGTTCGTCAGTGGCAAAACCAAGCTCACCGCAGCGGGGATGAAGGAGGGCGACAAGGTCGAGGGCGAGTTCGAGGGCGACATAATGAAGCTCATCGGGATGGGCCGCTGAAAACGGCCGCCCGCCATCACCTGAAAGCCTTTTAGGATGGGGCGTGTGCGATCCATTTTATTCCGCTTGGCCAAGCGCGTTTAATTGTCCGCCAAAATCTTGCGGACGATCTCCTCGCCGATCGCCAGCGACGCGGTCGCCGCCGGGCTGGGCGCGTTCAGCACATGCAACGCCGCCGGCCGCTGGATCAGGCAAAAATCCTGAATCAAGTCACCCTCGCGTGCCATGGCCTGCGCGCGCACACCCGCGCCACCCGGCTCAATGTCCGTCACGCGAATGTTCGGCACGAGCTTTTGCAGCGCCTTGCAGAAGCGCCGTTTGCTGAACGACTGCCACAACTCAAGCGCGGTCATCCTCGGGTGCTTGGCGACAAAACGCCACAAGCCGGGATAGGTTACGGCGTCCCACAGGTCGCGCAGATTGACGTCGGTTTTACGATAGCCCTCGCGTGCGAAGGCGAGCACGGCGTTCGGGCCGGCCTCGGTGCCGCCGTGGATCAACCGCGTAAAGTGCACACCCAAAAATGGGAACTGCGGATCGGGCACGGGATAAATCAAATGACGCACCAAGCCTTCGCTGCCCTCGACGAGTTTGTAGTACTCGCCGCGAAACGGAACGATGCGTGTCTCGCGCTGCTCGCCGGCCAACTCGGCCACGCGATCACAATGCAACCCGGCGCAGTTCACGAGGTACCTCCCGGTGTAGTCGCCCTTGGGCGTCGCTGCGATCCACTCGCCGCCGCGCTGTTCGAGTCGCGTGACGCGCGCCCCGGTCTCCACGTCACCGCCGTTGGCCGCGATGCGACGTTTCAGCTCGCGGCAGACCGCCGGGTAATCGACGATGCCCTCCTGCGGCACTCGCAACGCCGCGATGCCGCCGACATTGGGCTCCTGCTCGAGCATCGCCTCTCGCCCGAGAAACTCGATGCCCTCCAGCCCGTTCTGTCGGCCGCGCTCCTCGAGTTTGCGCAGCCGATCCAGCTCGGCGTCATCGCAGGCCACGACCAGTTTGCCGCAAACCTCGTGCGCGATGTCGGTCTCTCTGCAAAACTCGACCATCTGCCGAATGCCGCGCACGGCGAGGATGGCCTTGGTCGATCCCGGTTTGTAATAGAGGCCGCAATGCAGCACACCGCTGTTGTGTCCGCTCTGGTGGCTGCCGACCTCCGGTTCCTTCTCGAGCAGGCGAACCCGGCTCCCGGGCTGCATCGACTGCAGCCGCCAGGCCGTCGCCAGGCCGACGATGCCCCCGCCGATGACAAGGTAATCGGTGTTCATTCGTGCACCCAGCCGCGATCAACAACAAACTGCTGGCCGGTCATGGCGCGGCTTGCGTCACTCGCGAGGAACAACGCCACATCCGCAACTTCCTCCGTCTGAATGAGATCGGGGATGCATTGCTCCGCTCGGATCTGCCGCTTGACCGCTGGAGTCACATGTTCCCTGAGCTGCCGCTCGGTCATGATCCAGCCTGGGGCAATGCTGTTCACCCGGATGCGGCGAGGGCCCAGTTCGCGGGCCAACGACCGCGTCAGCCCGATCGCCGCCGCCTTGGTGGCGACGTAGCTGCTCATTTGCACCGGCGCGGTGTGAATCGTGATCGAGGAAAAATTGATGATCGACGCCCCCTTGGCCAAGTGCGGCGACGCCTCGCGGCAGGTCAGGAAATAGGCGCGAATGTTGGCAGCGAAAAGATCGTCCCATGCCTTCGCGGTGACGTCCTCAAGGGCGATGCGCGGGTCGCGCGCGGCATTGTTGATGAGCACGTGAATCGCTCCATGCCGCTTGGCCGCCTTGGCCACCCAGCGCTTGATGTCGGCCTCGCGAGTGAGATTGACCTTTGCAAACTCAGCCCGCTCGCCCAAGCGCTTGGCCAAGCGCGCACCGGCCTTGTCGTCCAAGTCGCAAAAACAAACCACGGCACCCTGCGCATGGAACGCCTCGACCATCGCCCGGCCAATGCCGTTCGCCCCGCCGGTGATCAAGACCACGCGATCCGCAAGTTCGTCGTAGGCTGCCATCGCGGAAAAAACTAAAGCGCCGGGGCAACGGAGGCTTTCATCTTCTTGAGGCCCACCTTGGCCGCCTCGAGCGCGTCCATCGCCCAGTATTCGCGATTGAACAACTCGAGCGACAACACCGGTGTCGCGCCAACCTGTAGAAAGCCCCTCACGATGTCGGCAATGGGCGCGATGCCGTCGCCGGGGAAAACCCGATGCTCGTCGCCGATTGTATCGACCGGCGGGTCGGCCGGATAATCGTTCCAGTGAAAATGCTGCAATGCCTGCGGGCCGAGCATCTTCAGCCCCTCAAAATCGGAGCCGCCCTTGTACGTGTGATAGACGTCGCCCAGAAAACAGGCGTCTGGATGGCCGGCCTCGATCGCGATGTAAATGGCCGTGCTCACGCGGCCGATGGATGGGTTGCCGCCCCACATCTCGATTTGAGGGACAACGCCTATATCATCACCGATCTCGAGCAGCTTGCGATACCGCTTGGCCGCCGCCATCGGGTCGACCGTGCCACGGGCGCCGGCCGGCGGCGCGGCGATGCGCTTGGCACCGAGTTGGGCGAGCAGGTCCATATCGCGCCGGGCGTCCTCGAAGCCTTTGGCCCGCTGCTTGTCGTCATCGACAATCCACCGCGCAAAACCGATCGCGCTCTCGACGGTCAGTCCATTGTCCTCGATGCGCTTGCGCAAATCCTTCAGCGCGCCGCCGTTTTTTTTGTAGTCGTTGAGCTTGCCGAGCCACGGCTCGATCGCGTCGTAGCCCGCCTTGCCGGCGACATCGACCTCTTCGGTGACGGACAGTTCCTGCCCTCGGATCGTACTCATGTTCAGGCAATACCGGAACGGATCTGTGCCCTTCTTTCGTTTGGACTTGGCCCGCGCCGTAGCGCTGCCAGCCAACAGGCCGGCTGTGGCCACGCTGGTCGTTTTCAGTAAATCGCGGCGGCTCATGGGATTTTGGGGTGTTTCAGGCATGGTGAATTCCTAGGCGGTTCGTCAGGTCGTCAGGCGCATTTTTGTAGCCAAGCGGAGTCACAGGCGAGTTTATTTTCTATAGGGCCAACTCGGCAAGGTTACCTGACTCGTCAAACTGCATCGGTTGCGCTTGGCCAAGCGGCTCAACTGCAGGGTGCGCCGCCACCTCGGCGTCAAGCGCGGCGGAAACCTCGAGCGTGCTGAGCGAGAGCGTGTCACGAATGCGGACGACGCGTGCCTTGGCCGGGTCGGCGTCGGGCAG
>QOAX01000147.1 GCA_003972865.1 Verrucomicrobiota bacterium
CAGACAGCCTAGAGTTAACGATGAGGGGGTCGGATGGAGCCTTGGAAAGGCCGCCTAGCCGAATCTTTCAGGCCCCCGCTCAGGCCCCTAGGGCGATGACAGGCCCGGGGGTGCTTTCAGGAAACACCGCCTGACCTGCGCCTTGTTTGTCGGGCTGGGGAGATTTGAACTCCCGACCTTCGGTCCCCCAGTTCGCTGCACCCCAAACCGCCGACCTGCGCAAACACACGGAAACCGCCTCTGGCCTGCTGTTCTAGTTGACCACTGATTCGCACTGGTTCGCGTTGTTTCGCGATGCCTCGCGGCCTGTACGCGGCCTGCAAATCGCCATCCTGCCGAGGCGCAACGACCCAGATCGGGGCTGAAACGAAAGGCGCGACGCTCGATGGGCATAACCTCGTCAGTCATGACCAAGCACGGTCGGCGACTTACAACGATGTGTAGAGACCCTCGTTCTGATCTCATGCCACCAGCCTGACGAGGGCAGTGACTGCCATGGCGACCATGATCGCCACCGCCATGGGGGCCCGCCGGGCCACGGCCAGCGCCCCCGCCGCCACCCCGATCAGCCGGGCGTCGACCACAAGAAATGGGCCGTCGGCCACCGCCATGGTGACTACCAGGGCCGAGAACAGAGCCGCCGGCAGCAGCGCGGTGACCGGGGCCAGTCGGTCAGCAAAACGCTCCCCGGCCACCACTCCTGTCAACTTGAAGGCGTAAGCCCCCGCGGAGAGCACGACTAGTGCCGTCCAGCTCACAGCGGCCTCCTCCGATTGGCCACAGCCATCCCAGGTCCCACGGCCAATGCGGCCAACAGTATTGGCGCCCCCGCCGGGGTGATAGGCACTGCCACCAGAGCGATGACCGCCCCGGCCAGGGCGGTCACTCGTCCAGCCCGGGTCGCAACGTGGGGCACCAGCAGAGCCACGAAAGCCGCTGGGAAGGCCGCGTCAAGGCCCCAAGCGCCCGGATCGTCGAGGTTCCCCCCGAGGAGGACCCCGGCCACAGTGCCCGCCACCCAGAAGGACATGATGGCCAGACCGGTGAACCAGAAAGCGTCGCGGGCATCAGTGGGGTCATCCTGGGCGCTGGCCATGGCAGTGGTCTCGTCGGTCAGGAACTGGGCCGCCACCGCCCGTCGGAACGCCCCTCCTCTCAGCAACGGGGTGACCACCGGGCCGTAGAGGGCGTTGCGGGCTGCAAGTAACAGGGCACCGCCCACCGCTACGGCCGGGTTGCCGCCCCCGCCGACCACAGACACGTAGGCAAACTGAGAAGATCCGGCGAAGGTGAACACCGACAGAGCCACCGCCTGGGCCATGGTCAGTCCGGCGCTGTCCGCCAGCACCCCATAGGGGAGTCCAATGAGGCCGCACGCCGCGGCCAGCACCAACCCGTCCCGGCGGTGGGGTCGAGTTATCAGGCTCACGAAAGGCGGTCGATCAGATGGATCTCGCAAGGTATTGCCTTCGCTGGGGGGCGTATACCCATAACGAAACCTCTCCTGTGTTGTCAGGGAGAGACTAGGTAACCGCGCTTTCAGCAACGGCCATCGTTGCTCACTCGAAGATCACTCCGACGGTTGCCCGGTCAAACCCGTTTAGCCAAGCCGTTGTGTCAGCGGACACTGGTGACCTTCCAAGTGTCGCCCTCGCCCCGCGGAGTTTCGCTTCGGTGAGGTACGCCCACCCGAGGTTCGCCCACCCAAGGAACGAAACATCTGTTCAAAGCATGTTCTTGTTTGTCGGGCTGCCGAGATTTGAACTCGGGACCTTCGGTCCCCCAGATTGATGCACCCCAAACCGCTGACCTGCGCAAACACCCGGAAACCCCCTCTGAACTGCCGTTCTAGTTGATCAACAGTTCGCGTTGTTTCGCGACGTCTCGCGGCCTGACCGCGGCCTGCGGGGAACTCTCACTCGAAGGGCCCCGGCGGCTTCCCGATCGAGACCCTCCGACCAGATGATCTCTGCCTCAGCGGTTGCTCTACCAAGAGCGGAACACCGAAGTTCTTGGTGAACCAGTCGTACGTGGCCCTTGTCAACCGTTGAGTATCGTGGATGCAGATGACAGGAACCGGCAGTAACTCACCTTCCAGGCTTTGAAGTTGACGTGAACCTTGCCTGGGGAGTCTGGTTCGAGCCAACCCAACCAGTTGAGCGGATCTGCGAATTGGCACAACTCGCCGAGTTGCTGGGGGCCGAGGTCTGCCTCATCGCCGACGAGGGAACCGAGAGAGACCTCTACGTCACTCTGACTGCAGTCCTCCTAGCAACCGATTCAATGACCGTCGGACCGGCGATAACCAACCCCTTCTCACGGCATCCCGTCACCACGGCCGCTGCAATCGCCACCCTTAACGAGATGGCTCCGGGTCGGGTCTGGCATGGCCTCGGCGTCGGAGGTAGCCGGGTGCTTGAACCTCTCGGCATGAACCCAGACCGGCCCTACACGGCCCTGAAAAAAGCGTTCATCGAGAATCGCGACCTGCTAGCCGGCTCTTCGGTCGGACCCGCGCATCTACCGTGGCATCGTGGGCACATACCGACAGCGATCGCAGGTCGTGGCCCCCGGGTACAACGGTTGGCGTCTGAGGAGGCCGACTGGGTAATCCTCTCAGCCAAGGCGCTAAAGGAACTCCCGGCAACCGCAAAGAAAATTCGCGCTGCAGGCAACGCTCAGATTGGCTGGTCCGCCTACCTGGCTTATAACAATCAGGAGCGCCACCGGGTACTTCGCCACTTCTCGTATATGGCCGTCGACGCGCCCGCCGATATCCGCAAAGAAATAGGTCTCGACACCCGCGCCGCGTCCCGAGTTAAAGAAGCCATGCTCAAAGGCGACCTCGAAGAGGCAGTGCGACACCTACCGGAGTCACTGGTGGACAGATACGCGGTGACCGGCACGCCAGCCGAGTGCGCCCTGATCATTGCGGAACACCGACCGTACTTCGATCTTTTCTTACTCCCTATGAACGACGAGATGGAATGTGAGGCCCACATTCGATCGTCGGCGGCAATCCTCAACCAAGCATCTTGCGCCGGGGACTAAGCCCCCTCTGCAGCAGCGGGAATAGCATCGTAAGCAGGGAAATCGGGATCGACGATGCTGTGTATCCCCAGGCCCATTGCAACCCGGTTGACGTAGTTCAGGTGGGAACACTGGGAGTTTGCGTCAAGTATCTCGAGGTCAGCGAAGCCTGCTGTACGGAGATCCTCGATGTCTTTCTCGGTGACCGAACCAGGATCGGTGGTGAGCTTGGCCGCGTACCGAACCAAGGCAGCATCGGCCGGTGGGAGGTTGGCTCCCAGCGGATTGGCAGCCAGCGATGCGATTTGATCATCGGAGAAGCCGGTCTGGCGGAGTTTGATTGTGACCTGGCTCATGCAGTGGCCGGTACGATTTAGTGCCGAGGTGACGTAGCTGATCAGGTTGCGCTGATGCGCGGTGAGCCGTGACGGGCATCGCTCCGTGGCTGAATAAAGATCCAGTCTGGCTTGTACCAGCGGAGGGTGAAGACTCCCGGAAGTCGTAACCTCGGTCGGCTCACCAAGAGTCTGGACCTGACGGTCATACTGGTACCGCAAATCGCCTTCCGAGTCGCCATATGGGATTGTCTTGATCCACATGCCTACCTTCCTCTCCGAGGTCAGACGATGACATTCCTGGGATTAGGGCTCTCACTCTCGAACGAGGGCCCCGTTGACGCAACCGTAGCCCTCGCCCGAACGGCCGATGAGTTGGGGTTCGACGAGGTATCGCTCCCCGAGAGCCGCCTCTTCCGCTCAGTCACCACCACAGCTGCCGCGGTGCTGTCGCGTACCAGTCGCATCACCATCCGTGTCGGGATTGCCAATCCAGTCACCCGCCATCCGCTTCTGCTAGCGCTCGAGGCGGCCACACTCGCCGACCTTGGCCCGGGAAGGATCCGGTTCGGGCTCGGAGCGGCTGAGTGGACTATGAAGGACCTGGGTATTGAGCCAACCGGGTGGCGGCCGTACACCAATACCGTTGAGACCCTTAAGGCGATGCGTTCCCTCTTGGCCGGACGACCACTGGGATTCACTCCGACAACCTTCATTGCCTCACCGGAGGTCCGCCTCGACTGCCCTATCCCCGGAACTGTCCCCATCGACCTTGGCGCGGTGAACGCCCGGATGCTCGAGGCGGCTGGCGCCCATGCTGACGGCGTCCAACTCGGCGCGATTACAAGCGTTGGTTACACCCGCTGGGCGGCCGGACGCGTCAAACGCGGTGCTGCACTCGCCGGCCGGGACCCAGCTGAGGTTCTTCTATCGGCCAATGTCCTGACTTCGGTGGATTCGGACCGCCAGGCAGCCAGGAACGCGGTTCGCGAGGTGCTTGCCTACTACCTCGCGCGGGTGGAAGGGGTGGTTATCGAAGAATCGGGAGCGGACGACGACCACATCGACCAGGTACGCCAAGCCGTCGCCAGGGATGGTGTGGTAGCTGGCGCATCGGCGGTCAGCGAACACCTAATTGATACCTTCTCCGTCGCCGGAACGCCCCATGACGTCGTAGAGGGATTGGCGATCTACGGGGAAGCCGGCCTCCAAATGCCTCTGGCCTGGTACACCTTCGGACCCAACCCGACCGAGGCTCTCTACACCATTGCGAGGGAGATCCGACCCGAACTGTGCTGAGGACCTTTCGGACAGAGACAACCGGCGCGAAGTAGGAGAATTCGACCATGGAACACGGACCTCTTGTCAAGACTGACTGGCTGGCCGAACAACTCGACAATCCCGCAGTCAGGGTGGTGGACTGTCGCTGGTACCTCAAGCCATTCGACAACCGGGACGGGAACGCCGAATACCAGGAGAGTCACATCCCAGGTGCCGTCCACCTTCTCTGGAACACCGATCTCGCCGATCCGGCCCGCCCGGAACTAGGGATGCTCGCGGACCCTGACCGCTACACAGAGGTGATGTCCGGACACGGAATCGGAGACGATACGTTCGTCGTCTGCTACGACGATCAGCATGTGACCGTCGCGGCTCGAGTCTG
>QOAX01000190.1 GCA_003972865.1 Verrucomicrobiota bacterium
CCGCCGCCCATGCCGCCGCCCATGCCGCCGCCCATACCACCGCCCATACCGCCACCCATGCCGCCGCCGCCTCCCTGCCCGCCATCAGCACTGACATAGGAAACGCCAACCGACTGCAGGCCCTGGATGAACGTGTCAGGATCCACCCGGTAGGTGCGGGTCTCCAGACGCGGCCCCTCGGCGGGCGCGTGGGAAAATATGATGCCCCAATCCTCAACCGAGTATTTGATCGGGATGTTGGAGAGTCTCATGATAATGTCCAGTGTCTGGGCAAGCGTGACGTTCCGCAGCGGGGGATCGATCGTGATGCTGACCTCCTGGGCGATGTTGATCTCCTCAGCCTCCTGCGCCCCCGGGAAGCCGCCCGGGCCAAAGCCGGCGGGGTCGTTCGGGTCAAACCCACCCAGTGACGGATCGCCACCGAAGAGCGACAACTGAAGCACGCCGGTGTTCTGGTCGATGATGATGTTGATGCCCTCCTCGTCGATCTGCTGGATGGTGTCGTGAAGATCCTTGGTGATATCCTGCAGCGAGAGACTGTCCACAATGCCGCTCACGGGGAACCTCTCCAGCCGGATGTTGTGGAGGAGGCGATGGATGCGCATGCGGCCGGGGCCGGTGTAGATGCGATTGGGATAGCTGTTGGTCGGCGCGATGTTGGCAAGCGAGTTCGGAAACAACAGCCCCTCACGGGCGGTGGGATCGCCCAAGTCGAAGCTCATCCCGGGCGCGACCCAGTCCTTGGTCACATTCTTGATGGACTCGCGGGAGGTCATGTCCCGCTTCTTGACCTGGATCATGTTCTTGGCCTCCTGCACCAGCACCATGTAATAGGCGGCGCCGCGGTTGGCGGGGTCGATCGTGAGCGCCTGTCTTAGCTTGGCCTCGGCCTGGTCGTAACGCGCCATTTCGTAAAACAGCTTGCCGTCCTGGACGAGGGTGGCCGCCTGGATTTTTTCCTCAACGACATCCTTGACCTCCTCGAAGGTTTCCTCGGTGGGCATCCGGCCCCGGAGCTTCTCGAGCCCCGTGTCAATGGCCTGCAACTGCTCGCGCGCCGTGAGATTCCCCGGCGAGAGCACCAGCACGCGCTGCACCTGCTTGCGCGCCTCGGTGAGGTTGCCGCTGGTGGCATATTTATCACCCAAGGCCAGGCGCACACGGGTCAGGCCCTCGACGGTGGCCGCGCTCTCGGCGTCGATCCCCTTGGCTCCGGCGCCGATCGACTCGACCCCTTTCTGCGCTTCCTCATAAAGGATGGCGGCCGCGAGGAGGTTGCCGGTGTTCTCGACGGTCCTGGCCTCATCCAGTTTGTTGCGAAGTTCAATGATGGCTGCCTGCCGTCGCACCACTTCCTGGGCCGCATTCTGGGCCGGTGTCTGTGCCTGCGCGGATGGCAGGACGATGACACCCAAAAGCAGTGCAATGCCGGCTGTCTTGATTGGGTTGATCATGATTGCTTGAGTCAGTCTGTTAAATTGATTGGGGTTCGGGGTTGAAAGCTGTTGGATCAGTTCATCGAAAATGGGTTTGCCACTAGCACCACACATGCCACCGGCAAAATGGCTTGGGCAGGGGGTGTTTGCCTCGGTTCAGCGCTTGGCCAAGCGCGGGCCCGGCGTGAGAGGGATGCGTTTCGCGTGGATGCCACGCAGAACGGCCCGGCCAAGCGAACCTTTTTGGGGCCCAAACGCAACGAGCCGGTCTCGCGGCTCGGATCCACTTGACAAGCAGCGACCCCCGCGGGGATACGAAGGGTGCCTCACGGTTGCACGAAACCGGATGGTAATCCATTGGTTGTTGGTTCTAGCGCAAGCGGATTGTGGTCCGCTTGGACGTCGAAGCGGTGGAAAGTACTACTTCGCGCTCCCCGATGGCAACGATATTGTGACCATCATCCGCAAAAAAAAGTTTATCGCCGACCCGCTTGTTGACATAGCTCTTCCTTTCACCCGGCGTATTGTAGGCGAGGCTGGCCGTGTAGCCGTCGATGCGCTGAAACGGCTTGCCCTTCCCGACCGTGATGGCTCCGGTGTCGCCGGCCAGCCTTAGTTGAAAGGCGGTCGGGTCGCGGCCGTCGCCTTCAATCTTTAAAAGAGTGAAAAGATCCCGGGTGTCCGTGTTTGACTCCGTCGTGGCCGTGGTGGTCATGCGAAGCCGCTCCTTCTTCCTCTTGGCCGACTCGCGGGTGACGGCGAAGCGGTACCGAATGTTCGGGGCGGTGCCGCTGGTGCCGCGATACTCGACCTTCAGGTAGAGCGGATTGGTCCCGCTGAGCACGATGGCCCCGGCACCGATTTCGTTGCCGCGCTCGACCTTGAGCACGGTTCCATCCCGGGCCACCCGCCACTGGACCGGGTTGAACAGGTTGTGCGGGTTGCCGAGGTCCAGCGGCCTGGCGTTTTCCAACCGGGCAAGCTTGGCCTGATAGTCGGACATGTCCATCTCGGGCATTTTCTTTTCCGACTCCAACCCGGGCCTGTTCCGCTCCCGCACTTGTTCCTCGATCTTCTCCTCGGAATCGTCCATCACAACAATGTAGGCCGCATACACCAGGGCCAGCATGGCCAGGCCAAGGATGATCTTCTCGAAATGTTCCTTCAGTTGCTCCATGAGCACCAAAATTTCATGTGATTTTCACGTTGTTCAACAAGCCCGCCGCCCGGTTATTTTCTCAACCGCCGGCGGCTTCCAGTGCTGCGTCCACTTCCTCCTGTGTCGGATAGCTGTCGGGATCGTTCGGGTCGTGGCCGGTCAGCTTTTCTTCTGAATCATAAAATCCATCCCCGTCGCTGTCTTCAGTACTGCCCCCCTCATCCACGCCTTCCTCCTCCTTCACCTTCGCCGTCTCGATCTTTTGGGCCAGGGCCGAGATGGCGTCGCTCTCGTCCTTCCAACTCTCCACGACTTTCAGGGAGTTGATCTTGAGGGTGACCTTGAGCGGGCTCTCGTCGAGCAGCAGTGAAGCCGGTCGGTGGCGCTTTCTCTCGTCACCGAACCCGCCAAAGCCCTGCCCGCCGTAGAGCATGGCCTGATAGCGCGGATCCATCATGCCCCGCGGGCCCATGCCGTACATTTCCCTGCCACTTCGGGCGCCGCCAAAGGCGCCGAGGGTCATCTCGCTCTGCTCCTCCTCGAAGACATCGGTGACATCGGTGGCCTCGATGACGGCGATGTTTTTCACCACGAAAAAGACCTTCGACTTGTAGAGTTCCTCGAGCACCTTGGACAGCTCGGTGCTGAACCCGCGGAACGTCACCTCATACGGCATCACCCGCGCGCCCGGCACGAGGTCTTCCCGCTGGCTGCCGTCCGGGTTGCTGCCGGTGGCAAATTTCATCACGTCGTTGAGCGAGAACTCGGCCTCGTGCAGGTATTCCAGCGCATCCTCCATATCCATCTGCATCTCCTCCATGTTGCGGACGACCTTGAGCCGCTTCAGGTTGTAAATCTCATGGATGTTGGCCGCAAAGAGGGCATGGCACAACGCCTCGATCTCCGCCAACTGGTACGACATGACCTCGCGCTCGAGCGGCTCGAACTCGAACGAGTTCCAGACCTTTGAAAAACTGAAACGGAACTCCCTTTCCTCATCGTCAATCTTGGGGAGCCGGATGCGCTGCGCCTTGCACCGGCTCTGGAGCCCGAAGATGGTTTTCTGCATGTAGTTCCGGAATGTGTTGTTGTCCAGCCCGTAGCGGGCTTTCGAGTCGTCCTTGCCGACGCCGCCACTGCCCATCATTCCCATGCCGGGCATGCCCATCATCCCCATTTGGTTGGGCATCCCCACCTGACCCGGGGGAGCATTAAAGCCGGGATCGCCACCCGCCTGCGGATCGAAACTGTTCGGATCACCACCACCGCCACCGCCGAGATCATCGCCGATGATGACGACAATGTCGCCCTTCGAGTAGCCGGAGCCACCGTCGATCACGTCGATTTTTTCCACGTAAAATTGATCCGGCGAATCGCCCCCGAAGGAGCGGGTGCTCGCCACAAGCTTGGCCCCCTTGCCCTTCTCGCTGTCGACCTTCACCGGCGGGGCCACGGCGTAAAGTGTATTGGAGCCGCCCTGCATCAGGGTGACGCTCAGGATGGCCCCGGTTTTTTCATCCAGCACAATGCCGTCCGGTATGTCGAGCGGGGCGAATTTTTTTCGAACCCGATCCAGGTGGGCGACAAAGTTGGTCCCGGCCCCTTTCACCCGGTCCAGGTTGCCATGTAACTCGTCCGTGGTGATCTCAACTATCTCGCCCATCGAATTGGTCAGGCCAAAGCTCTCGGGAATCATGTAGTTCTTGTTCCGGTTGTAGCTGTCGGTTTCGGTTTTCAGCGTGTCCGCACTATCGGTCCGGATCGTCCCGGTGGCACTGAGCTGGAGCCAGCCGAAGCCCAACAGGCCAAGGGCCACCACCGTGACGATAATCAGGTCAAGGTTCCGCTTGATGGCATCGGGATTGATGTTGATTTTGCCAGCCATGATTACAGTTTAATGGGTTCACGCAGCACCAGGTCCAGGCCGAACAGGTAGGTCTTCAGCCGGGCCATGGCCTCCTCGCTCTTGTCGACCATGACATCCTCCAGTCCCTGCCGCTCCGTTTCCTCGAGATCCCTCGGCTTGGTTGCGTTGTAGTCAAACAATCCGCTGTTCTTGACCTGCTGAACCAACACGGTGATGAGCCGGTTGTTCGCAATGGGATTCACGTCGCGCATGTCGATCGCCTTGCAGACCACCTTGAGCGGCTTGTCCCTGGAGCCGACAACTTTCACGTCATTGGTGCCGCCCATCATCATCCCGCCCATGCCGTACATGCCCATGCCGCCCATGCCGTACGGATTCATCCCCATGCCGTACGGATTCATCCCCATGCCGCCGGCAGGATTGCCGGGTTCGCCGGCACCGCCCTGTGGCACACTTCCCACAGGCATACTGCTCATTCCCGGACCCATCATTCCGTAGGGCATCCCCATCCCCATCCCCATGCCACGACCCATCATTCCGTAGGGCATCCCCATCCCC
>QOAX01000059.1 GCA_003972865.1 Verrucomicrobiota bacterium
CCTCGAGTGACGGGGCTTGACGCGTGAGTTCGCGCAGCGGCCAACCGCGCTCCCAGGCACTGGTGAAAATCTTTTCGCGTGCATCGGCGCTCTTGGTGTTGGCGAACCGGCAGCGCACGTAGCCTCCCGGCTGCTCGGCGCACTCCGCTTGGCCAAGCGCGAGTTTGTCACCCCACGCTTTGACATCGGCAAGGGGTGCCCGCACCTCGGCGACGACGGCCGCGTTGGCCTTGGCCATCAACTCATCCAGCGCGCCGCTGGCGAGCAGTCGGCCCTCGTGCAGGATGACGATGCGGTCGCAGGTCATCTCGATTTCGGAGAGGATGTGCGACGAGATCAACATCGTGTGGTCGCCGGCCAACTCGCGAATCAGTTTGCGAACCGAGCGAACCTGGTTGGGATCGAGGCCGGAGGTCGGCTCGTCGAGCACGATCAACTCCGGCTTGGCCAGGAGCGCGTCGGCCATGCCCACGCGTTGCCGGTAGCCGTGCGAGAGTTGGCCGATGAACCGGCCGGCGACATTGGCGATGCCGCATTGCTCCATCACCTCGTCGATGCGCTGGGCGGAGTTGCCGTTGGCCAGGCGCTTGAGTTGGGCGCGGAACTTCAGGTAGTCGCCAACGCGCAGATCGGGCGGCAGCGGGTTGTTTTCCGGCATGTAGCCGAGCCGCTCGCGGACGCGCATCGGGTTTTCAAAAACACAGTCGCCCCCCACGCGCACCGTGCCGGAAGTCGCCGCCATGAAGGTGGTGAGGATGCGCATCGTGGTGCTTTTGCCCGCGCCGTTTGGACCAAGAAAACCGACCACCTCGCCTCGGCCCACGGAGAACGACACACCGTCGAGCGCCACGTGTTGCCCGTAGCTCTTGGTTAGGTTTTGCACCTCGATCATCGGCGTCTCCATTTGCAAGCCGCCGCGAACCTAACGGCTATAACCAGCCAAAGGCAATCCGCACGTGCCGGTGGGAAACGACTTGCCGCCCGCGAAGCCCAGCCACTACAGTCCGCGCATGGTGGTGCTTGCGTGGCTGGTCGTTGTCCTTGCGGGATATTTGCCCGGCTCGGTGCCGGCCGGATTTCTCGCGGGCCGGCTGAAGGGCGTGGACATCCGCACGGTCGGCAGCGGCAACATCGGCGCGACCAATGCCTTCCGCATACTGGGCAAGGGCATCGGGATCGTGGTCCTGTTGATTGACGTGATGAAAGGGCTGTTGCCCTGCCTGTTTCTCCCGGCGCTCGTGGCCGGGGTGTTCCCCGAGGGGCGCACGCCCGAGCCGGAGACGCTGCAACTACTGATCGGCGTGTCAGCGATCCTCGGGCACAACTACCCCTGCTGGCTCGGCTTCAAAGGTGGCAAGGGCATCGCCACCACCGCAGGCGTGGTGGGTGCGGTCGCGCCGGTGCCGCTTGCGATTTGTCTCGGCGCGTGGGCCGTTTTTTTCGTGGCCAGCCGCTACGTTTCGGTGGCGTCGATCGCGGTGGCGGTTGTGCTGCCGATCAGTGTCGCTGCATTGCCGGGTGAGGGGGGTGATCGCTTCGGGCCGCTGTTCTGGGTTTTTCTGTTCCTCGGCGTGATGGCTATTTGGAAGCATCGTATAAACATTCAACGGCTCATGAACGGCACCGAGCATCGGATGTGGAGCAAGCGGGAGGAGGCAGCGAATTGAAAACGGCAGTGATCGGGGCCGGTGCCTGGGGCACGGCACTGGCGCGAATGGTACACACGAACGGCGGCGAGGTTTGCCTCTGGGGCCGCGACGCCGACGCATTGGCGGCGCTTGGCCAAGCGGGCCGCAACGAGCGTTACCTGCCGGGAGTCGACCTGCCAAGCGACCTGCCGACGCAAGCTGACTTGGCCAAGGCGGTGGACGGCGCGGGCTGTGTGGTGCTGGCGATTCCGTCGCAGGCGTTTCGCGAGGTCACCGCGCGCCTGGCCAAGTTCGACGGCGTGGCGGCGAGCGTGACCAAGGGCATCGAGTTTGAGACCGGCCTGACGATGGGCGGCATCCTCGGCGAGACCATGCCCTTGGCCAGAGTGGCGGCGCTGTCCGGCCCGACACTAGCGATGGAAGTCTGCCGCGACATGCCCAGCGCGGCGGTGGCTGCAAGCGAAACGGCCGGGGTGGCGGAGACAGTGCAGCAGATTTTTCATCGGCCCACGTTTCGCGTCTACACGAGCGAAGACCTGATCGGCGTCGAGTTGGGTGGCGCGTTGAAAAACGTGATCGCCATCGCGGCGGGGGCCTCGGCCGGGCTGGGCTTCGGCGACAACTCGAAGGCGGCACTGGTCACGCGCGCGATCGCGGAGATCCGCCGGTTGGGCGTGGCGTGTGGCGCGCGCGCGGAGACGTTCGCCGGCTTGAGCGGCTTGGGCGACTTGACGGTGACGTGTTTCTCGAGCCTGAGCCGCAATTATCAGTTCGGCCAACGGATCGGGCGCGGCGAAAAGCCGGAGGCCATCCTCGCCGACTCGGTGTCGGTGGTGGAGGGGTACCCGACCGCGCGGTCGGCGTGGAACCTCGCGCGCACCCGCGACGTCAGCACGCCGATCATCGACGAGGTTTACGCCATGCTGCACGAGGGCAAAGACCTCCGCCAAGCGCTCCTCGACCTGACCACCCGTTCCTCCAAGGCGGAGGATTAAGCGGGCCAAGCCGTGGCCGGGACACGTGCCCGAAACACCCGACTACGCCACAACCTCCATCACCGGCTCGCCGCTTGAGATCATCAATGGGCGATCCTGCGTGTCGTAAATGAGCGCCTTCGGGTCGATGCCGAGCAGATAATAGATGGTCGCCGCCAGGTCCTCGGGCGTCACGCCGTCCTCCGCCGGTTCCGCGGCGTGCTTGTCGGATTTGCCGTGGACAAATCCCCCCTTCACTCCTCCGCCAGCGAGCAGGACGCTGTAGCAGTTCGGCCAATGGTCGCGGCTGGCGTTCTTGTTGATTTTCGGCGTGCGGCCGAACTCTCCCATCCAGACCACCAGCGTCTCGTCCAGCATCCCGCGCTGTTCCAGATCCTCCAGCAACGTCGGCAGTGTCTGGTCGGTGACCGGCAGATGGTAGGCTTCAACGATCGGATACATGCGCGTGTTATCGAAGCCGTGGGTGTCCCAGCCGCCGCTGGTCTTGCTGCGCCCGCCGATGCTGTTCGAGAAGTAGCACGTGGAGAACTTCACGCCCGCCTCAGCAAGCCGCCGCGCCAGCAGGCAGCCCTGTCCGTAGGTTGTCCGGCCGTATCTCTCCCGGAGCCACGTGGGCTCCTTTGAGAGGTCAAAGGCCTCGCGCACTCGCGGCGAGTTCAACATCGCCATGGCGTTCTTGTAATAGTCGTCCAGCCCCCGGGCCTGCTCGGAGAATTCGAGCAGGCGCGACTGGGCGTCGATGATCTGCTGCAGGCCGCGCCGTGCCTGCACCCGGTCGAGCGTGAGATTGCCGGGCAGGCTCAGCTCCGGCAGGCGAAAGTCCGCCTCATTCGGGTCGCGCGGGATAAACAACGGGTCGAACTTTTTGCCAAGAAAACTGGCGTGCTGGCCCGGCGTCCGCGAGCCGTCGGCGATCACGTGCGGATAGGAGACGAACGTCGGCATGCCCCGGTCCTCGTTCGCGCTGAGCTTGCTGACCACCGAGCCGTAGGCCGGGTAGAGGTCGGGCAGGTCGCGCAGGCGCTGGTCGTCGCTTGGCGGCGCATGGCCGGAGAGCGCGTAGTAGCCGGCCGAGTTGTGATTCTTCATGGTGTGGTGCAGCGTGCGAATCACGGTGCACTTGTCCATATGCCGGGCCATCCGCGGAAGGTGCTCGCAAATCTCGATGTCCGGGCAGGAGGTGCGGATCTGCACGTGCGGCGAACGGTATTCCTTCGGCGCGTCCGGCTTCATGTCGAGGATGTCGATCTGGCTCGGTCCGCCCCACTGGAAAAGGAAAATGACCGCTTTTGCCCTCGGCGCGATCTTGAGGTTCGCCACGGTCGCCTCCGAGGCGCGCAACAGTTTCGGCATCGTCATGCCAAGGAGCCCCATGCCCCCTGCTCGCAGCAGGGTGCGCCGCGCGATCGCGGTCTCCCGGAAACTCTGGCAGGACGGGTCTCTCATCGCCTTAGAATAAACTCCTTCGCGTTCAACAGTCCCCAGGCCACGTCCTCAAGCGCGCCGCGCCGGTCTCCGGCGGCGGAGAGGTATTTCAACATCGCAGTGCTCTCGTTCGCAGACGGAGCCCTGGTTAAAATCGCCCAGTAGAGCGCATCGACAATCTCGGCATCCCCGTTCCCCTCCCTGATCTGCCGGCCGATCCGATTGTTGTCCTGTCGCAGCAGCCGGTTCAGGGTCTCGCCCCCGGTGAGCTCGAAAACCTGCGCGAGGGTTGTCTCATCGTTTCGCTCGGCATCGGAACTGGTCAGTCGTGCCGGCTTGCCAAAAAGCTTGAGGAAGCGCTCGCCGTGCCCGGGGTTCCGTGACAGGTGCACGCTCTCCACGCCGGGCATCCCGACCGATCGCGTGCTCTTGTGCGTGTCGGCAAACTCGATGGGGCCCGCCAGCGAACGGTGCGCGGCATCGATGATTACCTCCGCGGGATAGCGGCGCACGGTTGCGCGCGCGAAGTTCTCCTCGGAACCCGCCGCGCCGCCACGGGGATCGGCAGAGAACTGGTAGGTTTTTGAGTTGGCAATCAAGCGAATCAAGTGTCGCGGGTCATGACTGCTCTCGCGCAGTTCCCGCTCCAGGGTTTCCATCAGCGCCGGATTGGAGGCCGGGTTCGTGTCGCGGACATCGTCCACCGGTTCGATCAGCGCGCGGCCGGTCATATGGAACCATATCCGGTTGGCCTGCACTCTGGCAAAGTTCGGGTGGGAGACCACCCATTGCGCCATCTCCTCGAGTCTCCGGTTCATGGACGTCAGCGGTGGCGCACCGCGTTCCAGCAACCCGGGCTCGGGTGGTTTCCTGGTGCGCGGGTGCTTGAGGACGATTTTTGGGTCGAGCTTGTCGAGAGCCACAAGCTTCACTTTCTGCTC
>QOAX01000110.1 GCA_003972865.1 Verrucomicrobiota bacterium
CGGTGGCCGTGACGGGCGACCACAGCGTCAAGTGGGTCGAAAGTGATCAACCAAGTTAAATTCAAATGGATGCGCTGATTATTTTGTTGATAGGGATGGCCGTGGTGATCGGAGGGGTCTTGTGGTTGCGGTTGCATGCTTTTGTGGCGCTGATCGGTGGGGCGTTGGTGGTTGGTTCGTTGGCAACGCCGGATGCCATTGAGCAGTCGGTCATGCACGACTCGCGCATCAAAAAAGAGTTGCACAGGCAGGCGGTGAACCGCTTGGGCAAGGATGATTCGAACCTGACGGACTTGGTTCAAGAGTTGCAAAAAACCCAGGCGAAGCACACGGCTGCGCAGTCGGTGATCAGTCGCGTGACGGGCGCGTTCGGTTCGGCATGCGGTAGTTTGGGGATTCTCATCGCGATGGCGGCGATCATTGGCAAATGCCTGCTGGAGAGCGGCGGTGCGGAGCGGATCATTCGGTCGGCGCTGGGGCTGCTCGGCGAGAAACGCGCGCCGCTGGCTTTCACCGGAAGTGGCTTCCTGCTCGGCACACCGGTTTTCTTCGACACCGTTTTTTATTTGATGATCCCGCTTGGCAAAGCGCTGGCGATGCGGTTTCGCGAAAACTACGGGCTATACATCATGACAATCGTGGCCGGTGCGACTATGGCGCATTCGCTGGTACCGCCGACGCCGGGGCCGTTGTTCGTGGCCGTTCAACTCGATGTCGATCTAGGGCTGATGATCCTGATGGGGCTGGTGGTCGGTTCGGTGGCGTGCGCGACTGGTTATGTTTATGCCAAGTTCGTCAACGGGCAGGACAAGTGGCGTGTGCCGTTGCGCGACTCGGCCGACTCGCCTTTGGCCAAGCTGGAGGAGATCGCCAAGCGGGACGGCAAATCGCTGCCGCCGCTTGGCCTGTCGTTATTGCCGGTGCTGCTGCCGATCGTGCTGATCGCCGGCAACACGATTCTGGAAGAACTTGTCGGCAAGCCGCCTGCCGGCTTGGCCAGTTTTTTGAGCCTGGTCGGCGACAAAAACATCGCGCTGATCCTTTCGGCGGCGGTTGCGCTTGGCTTGTTGGCGATGCAAAAACGGGGCGACAAGCAGGCGCTGTTCGACTCGGTGCAGTCTGCGCTGGCAAGCGGCGGGGTGGTGATCTTGATCACGGCGGCCGGCGCGTCGTTCGGGACGATGCTGCAGCAGACGAACATTGCGGCGCGCATTGGCGGTTTGGCGGAGCAGTTTGAAATTACAGGGTTGATGGTGTTGCCAATGGCGTTTTTTGTGACCGCATTGATTCGGACAGCGCAGGGTTCAGCCACGGTTTCGATGATTACCTCGGTGGGTATTTTTGCCGGGATGGCGGCGACACTGCCGTTTCATCCGGTTTATCTCGCGATGGCGATTGGCTGTGGCTCCAAGCCGTTTCCGTGGATGAACGACAGCGGCTTTTGGGTGATCAACCGGATGAGCGGAATGACGATCGGCGAGACGATACGCAGCGTGTCATTCCTGATGACGGTGATGGCGATCGACGGCTTGATCGCCGTGATACTCCTTGCGTGGTTTTTCCCGATGGCCGGCTAACGCTTGGCCAGGCGCATTGCTTCCGGTTTAAGCTGTGAGATCCAAAAAATTCTGCATCATCGTGTGGCCGTGCTCGGTGAGGATGCTTTCGGGGTGGAACTGTACGCCCCAAATCGACAGTTCCTTGTGGCGCAGACCCATGATTTCCCCCTCCTCCGTCTCGGCGGTGACCTCCAAGCAATCCGGCAGCGTCTCGCGTTTGACAACGAGCGAGTGGTAGCGCGTGGTGACGTAGGGGGAGGGGATGTTTTTGAACAGGTCCTTGCCGTTGTGGGTGATGGGCGAGGTTTTGCCGTGCATCATCCTGTAGTTGACGACGACTTCGCCGCCGAAGGCATGGCCGATGCATTGGTGCCCGAGACAAACGCCCATGATCGGCAGCTTGCCGCCGAAGTGCTTGATGACGTCGTTGGACAGGCCGGCTTCGCGCGGTGTGCGCGGGCCGGGGGAGATGAGGATGCGCTCAGGGTTGTCGGCTTCGATCTGCTCGATCGTGACCTCGTCGTTTCGATGGACGAGCACGTCTGCCTTCAACTCGCCCAAGTATTGGACCAGATTGTAAGTAAACGAGTCGTAGTTATCGAGTACGAGAACCATTGGCGGACAAAGTACAATTCAAATCCGGCTTGGCCAAGCGCGATGAGAAATCAAAATTCGAATTTCACATCGCCGAGGCGGGAGGCGATTTCTCCGATCACACGGTCTTCGTCAGCTTCGTCCTTGGCGGCGAAGGTGACACTTAAGCGGATCGCCGGTTCGGCGTCATCCCACGGCACTGTGGAGATGAGTTTCTCGCGGATCAACCACTGCGAAAGGGCCTCTCCATTCTCAAACTCAACACGCTCGCCGTGGGCCTTGACCGCCGCCTTGGCCGCGCTCATGTAGAGGAAAAATGAACCGCCGGATTTGTTAATCTGGAAGCCGGCGTTTTGCAGCACGCCGACGAGTTTGTCCATGCGGCGTGAGTATTTGGCGGCGATGGCGTTGGTGATCTCGGGATGATCGTAGCAGTAGGCGGCGGCGTTTTGGATGGCGAGGAACTGGCCGGAATCGCTGTTGTCCTTCACATCGCCGTAAGCCTTGACGAGCAACGGGTTGCCGACCACGAAGCCGCAGCGCCAGCCGGTCATGTTGAAATTCTTGCTGGTCGAGTGCAACTCGATGCCGACGTCTTTCGCGTCCGGAGTGGCGAGGAAGCTCAGCGGCTTGTTGCCGTCGTAAACCAAGCCGATGTAGGCGGCGTCGTGGATGACGATGAGGTTGTTGGCCTTGGCGAAGTCGACGACCTTGGCGAAGAACTCCGGAGTGGCGCTGGCGCCGGTCGGGTTGTTCGGGTAGTTCAGCACGAGCACCTTGGCTTTTTCCAACACATCGGGCGGGATGCTGTCGAGGTCGGGGAGGTAATTGTTTTCGGCGGTCAACGCGAGGTTGTGCACTTGGCCGCCGTAATATTTTGCGTGCGTACCGAACACCGGATAGCCGGGGATGGTCATGATGACGGTGTCGCCGGGATTGATGAAGGCCGCCGGCAGGATGGAGAGCGCTGCCTTGCTGCCGATCGAGTGGAGCACCTCGGTGCCGGGGTCGATGCCGCTGACGCCGCAAACGTTGTCGAGGAATCGGGTGGCGGCTTCCTTGAGCGCTTGGCCGCCGTTGTCGGCGTAGCCGCGGTTGGCCGGGTTTTGGGCTTCCTCGTGCAGCTTGGCCACGACCTCGGGGAAGGCCATTTCGTCCGGCTCGCCGACGCCCATGTCGATGATCTCGGCACCGGGGTTGGCATCGAGCACGGCGTTTTTGGCGCGCTTGATCTTCTCGAATTTGTAGATGGCCGTGTCTTTTCCGTAGTTGACGCCGCCGATACGTTCTGCGAACAGACTCTGAATGTAGCTTTCGGACATGTTTTTTGTGGAAAAACCCCGCGGGGTCAAGCCGCGCGAAGCTTATTCACGAATGCAAATAGTGCAAGTCAGCCTGATTGTGGCTTGGCCAATTGTATACATAACTAACACGTGAATAGTTATTTAAGCTAATAAAATCGTAGTAATAAAACAGAAAAGTGTGACATTTTGACCTATCTCGACGGTTTTGAGTTGCATTGTGAATAACTGGGGGTAGGATTGCGCCAGTTTGTCCCTATTGGGGCTTGGATTTGAACGCTAAACAACAACAGGCTTATGGTACGGTCATTCGCATTTACGACCAAGGGCAGGTTGCACAGCAAGGACATCGAGTTGTTCCTGATGCCGACGCTGTTGGCGGACACCAATTTGTTCCTGTGGGTTGACCTCGAGGATCCGACTCCGCAGGAGACTGATTTTCTACTCAAAAACGTCTTCCATTTTCATCCCCTGTCCATCGAGGACAGCGTGACAGAGAGTCCGTCGCCGAAGGTCGAGGAGTATCTGCCGAAGGAGAAGGACGAGTTTTCGCCGTATCTGTTCATGGTGATCCACGCGGTGGACTACAGCCGCAAGGACGGGGTGTTCGCGACGTCGGAGCTGAGTTTTTACCTGGGCAAAAATTTCCTGGTGACGTTTCACAGCAAGCCGCTGCGGCCGGTGGAGTTGGCGGGGGAGATGTGCCTGCGCAACGCGGCGGACATCGCGACGGAACCGGACCGGGTGGCCCACACGCTGCTGGACTTGATCGTAGAGAACTACAAGCCGGCCCTGGACGAGTTGGCGATGGAGGTGGCGGAAGTGGAGCAGCGGGCGCTTGCGGATCCCGGCAAGGAGACGCTCAACACCATTCTGCAGATCAAGAAGGAGGTGCTGCAACTGCGCCAGATCATCGGCCCGCAAAAGGAAGTGCTGGGCCGGTTTGTCCGCGGCGAGTTCAAGCTCGTTCGGTCGCACCTGATCCCGTATTACCGTGACGTTTACGACGGGCTCTACAACATTGGCGAGTTGGCGGCGCGCTACGCGGAGTCGCTGACCGGCGTGCTGCAGGTGTATCTGAACATGTCGTCGAACAAGACCGGGGAGATCGTGAAGCTGCTGACGGTGTTCACCGTGATCACGACGCCGATGATGCTGGTGGGCACGTGGTACGGGATGAACTTTCAGAACATGCCGGAGATTGCATCGGGCAAAACCGGATACATTGTGGCGTTGGCGGTGACGGTTGTGTCCACGCTGGGCACCATTCTTTATTTCAAAATCAAAAAGTGGCTCTGAGCCGCATGCCCTCGACCAAGTCCAGTTTTATTGAAAAAGTTCTCGGGCGCATTGATGCTCTCAACCCGGAGAACTTGCAGTCGTTTGTCGAGCGGCTTGCCCGGGATCGGTCGTTTCTGGAAACGCTGTTCAACACGATCGAGGACGGTGTGCTCGTCGCCGATCGGGAGGGGAAGGTC
>QOAX01000048.1 GCA_003972865.1 Verrucomicrobiota bacterium
CGCGCCGTCTTTCAGCGACTCGCGCCAGTCGCCAAAAAACTCGATCTGCCGAAAGATTGGCGCGTTAAATTCCAGCCGGCCGACGCCATCGGCGACAGGCCGTCACTCGACACGCTTGGCCCGTTCCGCTGGAGCCCCTCGCCCGCGACCCAATGGGAACTGACCGATGGCCAGGGCAAACAACATACCCTCGCCGACTACGCCGGCCGGCCGGTGATCGTCATCTTCTACCTCGGCAAAGGCTGCGCGCACTGCATCGAGCAGCTTGGCACCTTCGCCCCCGAGACCGACCGCTTCCGCAAGGCAGGCATCGACCTCATCGCCATCAGCACCGACGCCGTCGATGGCCTGCGCGAGACGGTTCAGCAGAACAAAACCGGCTCGCCGTTCCCCTTCCCACTCGTCTCCGACGCTTCGCTGAACGTGTTCAAGCAATACCGCGCCTACGACGACTTCGAGCAGCAACCACTGCACGGCACCTTCCTAATCGACCGGCAGGGCCTCGTCCGCTGGCAGGACATCAGCTACGAGCCGTTCACCGAAGCCGAATTCCTCCTGCAGGAATCCAAGCGCCTCCTCGCCCAGGACCCACCCCAGGTCACCCAGCGCTAAACGTCGATGACGTCGTCGTCTTTGGGGCGGTTTGGGGTGTCTTGCGGCCGGGCACCCATGCCGCCGGGGGTAGGCATCTGAAAATGACCGACCTGCGCAGCAAATTTCTTTTTCACTCGCTCGCGAATGATGGCGCGGAAACCGGGTATCATCAGGCAGAAACCGGCCAAGTCGGTCAGCAGGCCGGGCGTCAGCAACACGATGCCGCCGATCAATACCAGCAGTAGCCCGTCGATCAACTCAGCCGTTGGGACCCGACCGGCGGCCGTCTCGGCCTGTATCCTGGCGAGGATCGAATAGCCTTGGCTTTTCGCGAGATACGCCCCCCACGCGCCGGTGAGAATCACGAGCATGATCGTCGGTAACAACCCCACGCGACTACCGACCACAGCTAGCAGATAAAGCTCCACCAGTGGGATGGTGATGAACAGGATGATCAATCTTCCAAGCATTTTAGTTCAACCTTGGCCAAGCGCCCGACCCATTCGCTCGCCGACTCGCGCGTACGTCTCGATGCCGGCGGCGGTGTTTTTCAACAGGTCGGCGGCGAACTCGATCCGGCCTTTCTCGAACAGCACGGCTACGCTTGAACCGCCGAAGGCAAAGTACCCTTTCTCCTCGCCCTTGGCCACCGTCTCGCCCGGCATGTAGGTTTGCCTGATGCTGCCGACCATCGTCGCGCCGATCTCGACAAACAGCACTTGGCAAAGCGCAGGCGACTCGATCTGCGTGACGACCCGCTTGTTCTCCCAAAAGATCGACGGCCGGGTAATCAGCGCGATGGGGTTGACCGAATACAACCAGCCGTTGATGAAGCGCGGGATGCCAGCTTCGCCCGCGCACGGAAAATGAAACCGGTGGTAGTCCACCGGGCAAAGCCGCGAGAGGAGCATCGGGCCTCCGTCGTAGCGCTTGGCCAAGCCGGCGTCGCCGAGAAACCGCTCGAGATCGAACGACTGGCCCTTGATGAAAAAATTGGTCTCGCCGGTGATGTCGGCGAACGCAAGGTGGCGTCCGTCCGCCGGGAACACCACCGAGTCAGGGGCGGGATCGACCGGGCGGGCGCCTGGCTTGAGTTTGCGATGGAAAAACTCGTTGAACGAATTGTACTCGTCCACCGGTTTGGCGAACTCGTTCTCGTCCAAACCGTACTGCTCGATGAACGGCTTGATCCGAATGCAGCTTGAAACACCGTTCATCTTCCGGCCATACCAGGCGGAGACGATCCACCGGCGGACGAGCAGCCACTGAGCCAACCGGCCAAGCGGGTTGCCGTACGCCCATCGCAGCGAGCGCTCACCGTAGATGACCTCGGTTTTCACCTCGCCATCGCGACGATCGATATAGCGAATCTCCCCGTTGGCCAAGTTCTCCTCGACGGTCATGCGCCGGCAGGCTACCCGGCCCCGACCCGGTTGAAAAGAAGTGAGCAGTGAGCGGCAAACAGTGAGCGGTTGGTTTGGCTAGTGGCAACCTACTCATAGATCCGGTCGTCTCGGATCGATCTTTCCCATTGCGAGTTGTCGATGGCGGTGACTCGTTCGAGCGAGTCCGGCGTCAGGCCCGCGTCGATCGCCTCGCGCAGGACCGTGCCGCCGGAGAGAATGTCGATCGGCAGCTTCACGGTCTCGTATTCGTACGGCGGTTGCCGCCAGGCAAATTGCTTCGGCCAGAGCCTGGCGATACAGCCGATCATCGCGACGGTGAATCGATAGGAGCGCAACGTCAGGGGGTTTGTCGGGTGCAGAAACAGACCGCCGCACGACTGTTGCACGAACTTTTGAAAGGTCGGCTCGAAGCGGTAGGGACGCACGCACAGTCCGTCGAACTCGAATTCTTCGAGCTCGTTCAGGAGCGCCATTGGGTCGATGTACGGAGCGCCGCACAGCTCAAACGGCGTGGTCGTGCCGCGGCCCTCGGACAGCATTGTGCCCTCCAGCAGGACTTGCCCGGGATAGACCAACGCCCCTTCGAACCGCGACAAATTCGGCGATGGTGGAATCCACGACCGGCCATGCTCGGGCCAGAACGAGTCGCGGCGATAGCCCTCCATCGGCACCCAGTGTAGATCGGCTCCGATTCCGCATTCGCGATTGAGGTGCCTCGCGGCTTCGGCCAGCGTGAGACCGTGCCGCATCGGCATCGGCACCCGGCCGACGAAGCTGGCGAATTCCGGATTCAGAATCGGCCCCTCAATGATGTCGCCGCCGAGTGGATTGGGCCGGTCGAGCACGACGACAGCGATGCCCTTTTCCGCCGCCGCCTCAAGACAAAGGCTCAGCGTCCAGAGGTAAGTGTAGACGCGCGTGCCGACGTCCTGCAGGTCGACGACCAAAACATCGAGACCCTCGAGCATCTCCGGGGTCGGTTTTCGCACATCGGCGTAAAGACTGTGCACCGGGATCTTTCGCCGCGGATCGAGCACGTGCGGCGTCTCAATCATGTTGTCCTGCTGTTCGGACCACAGGCCGTGCTGCGGCCCAAACAACGCCGCCAGCTGGCCCGGCAGACTCTCGTCGAGGACTTCATCGGCGGTCCGGAAGCCGGAGTCGATCGACGCCTGATTCATCACCAGGCCGAAGCGGGCGCCGCGCAGGATCTCTGGAGGATTGGCTGCGCAGACTTCGAGGCCGGGACGAAACTCAGTCATGGATCAGGAACCCTTTGCGCTGTTAAACAGCTTGTTGTGCATCCAGCCTGTGCAAAAAGTCACAGTCGAGCCGACCAAGGCAAACCAAGGCCAAGCCAGCGACGTGCCGAACTTGATCGCACTCATGACGATCAAGCCAACGACCAAACCAACGAGCGCCGAGTTAGTGCCGACCTTGCCCTTGGCCAAGCCGAGAGCGAAGACGCCAAGGATGATTCCGGTCGTGAAACCTTGAATGGCCAGCACGCTGCCGATCACCGACGAATCGAGCAGTTGCCCGGAGATGCCGACGACGATCTGGGCGATGCCAAAGGCGACCGTCAGCCACTTGGCCAAGCGCAACCGGCTGCTGTCACTGTTGATTGAGAGGATGTCGTTGACCATCACCGTGGCGCTGGAGTTGAGCGAACTCGACAGCGTCGACATCGCCGCGGAGAACAGCGCGCCGAGCACGATGCCGAGCACGCCGACCGGCATCTTGTCGATGATGAACGTCGCGAAAACCCGGTCGCTCTTGGCAAACGATTCCGCCGGCGGATTCTGGCTGTAGTAGGCAAAAAGCGCGGTGCCGATCAACAGGAAGAACGCGAACTGCAGCAGCACCACGATCCCGCTCAGCCGCAAAGCCAGCGCCGCTTCACCCTGGCTGCGGGCGCTCAAATACCGCTGCACCATCAACTGATCGACGCCGTGGGTGCCGATCGCCAGGACGCCGCCACCAATCAATCCGGCCCAAAACAGGTACGTGCCAGTCAGGTTGAAATCGAAATGAAAGACCCGCAGTTTGTCACCAGTCGGCTCAGCGTGGGCCAACTCGGTGACAGCGCCCCAGCCACCGTCAATCGAATCGAGGAGTATCCCGAAAGCGATCGCGGCGCCGAGCATGTACACCACGAACTGGATAAAGTCGGTCCAGATCACCGCGCGGATGCCGCCGACGAACGTGTAAACAATGGTCGCGACACCGAGGGTGATGATCGCCATGTTCATGTCGATGCCGGCGACATGCTGCAACACGATCGCGCCGAGGAACAACCGGAAGCCATCGCCGAGAGTGCGAGTGATGATAAACAGCAGGCTCGCGGCGCGCTTCACGACGCTTCCGAAGTGCCGGTCGAGGACTTCGTAGGCCGTGAACAGCTCGCCGGCGAAGTACCTCGGCAGCAGTTTCGAAGCCACGATCCAGCGACCGAGGATGTAGCCAAGCGGCAGTTGCAGGAATCCGAGGTCGCCGGTGTAGGCCACGCCGGGCACGCTCAGGAAAGTGATCGTGCTGGTCTCAGTCGCGACGATTGAACACAGCACGGCCCACCACGGCATACTGCGGCCCCCGACCATGAACTCAGCGGAACTGCGAGTGCCGCGGCCCACCCACATTCCGAACACGACCATGCCGAACAGGTAGCCGCAGAGAAGTGTCGCGTCGACCCAGTGAATATTCACGGCGGCATTCTGGGTGCAGGATCCGGACCGCACAAGCCATACCCTGACCTGTCATCGAAACTCACGCGAAGCCGCGAACGCAAAAAAAAAGAGAGACGTTAAAAGTCGCGGCAGCGTCGTGGAGTGCGGTTCTCTGCACCGCTTTGGAACGTGCCAGAAAGCGGCAGGGACTGCCGCACTCCAAGACGCTCCCAGGCCGCTTGGCCAAGCGCGTCCCGTTGGATTCCTTCTCCTTCACGGAGAAGGTGGCCGGCGTCCAAATGAGGGTGCCCCCCGCCGGAAAAAATGCAGTAGCCACATAAAATAATTGAAACCTTTCACCGCTTGGCCTAGTCTTCCTGTTGGTTCGACCAGAAAAATCATGAAATTCATTCACCTCACCAAAATTGGGCTAGGCGGCTTGGCTGGCTTGGCATGGTCGCTGGCTGGCACTGGCACTGCGGAAAACTGGCCGACCTGGCGCGGCCCGGCGGCGAACGGCGTGGCTCCAGGCGGTAATCCGCCAACTGAGTTTTCCGAAAGCAAAAATGTTCAATGGAAAATCAAGGTGCCCGGCTCGGGCACCTCGACACCGGTGATCTGGGGCGACCAGGTTTTTGTCCTCACAGCCGAAAAAACCGGCAAGAAAGTGGCCGCCGCCGCCGGTGGCGAGTCACGCGAGCGCGGGCAGGGAACTGAGCGCAGGCAACGACCGGACGGCGAACGCCCAGAGGGTCGGGGCCGAGGTGAACAGGGCTCACGCGATGGAGACCGGCCAAGACCGGATGGCGATCAGGGCTCGCGTGGTGGGGAGCGCCCCCGTCCCGATGGAGATCGCGGTTCACGCGGTGGCGCGCAACGTGGTGAACGG
Organism: Verrucomicrobiota bacterium; assembly: GCA_003972865.1. Lineage (GTDB taxonomy): Bacteria > Verrucomicrobiota > Verrucomicrobiia > Limisphaerales > UBA1096 > UBA1096. The sequence goes on from QOAX01000048.1 coordinate 5,556, forward strand.
GGCGGCCGACCCGGTTTCGGCGGCGGATCATTCAATCGTGAGGAGTTCAT
>QOAX01000235.1 GCA_003972865.1 Verrucomicrobiota bacterium
CAAGCTGACCCCGGACCAAGCGCAACAGTTCGGCCGCGCGGTGAAGAACTAATTTGGCGAGTTTGCCAAGAAGAGAACACACACCAGAGGCCGGGCATTTCTGCCCGGCCTCTTTTTTTCTCACTTGGCCAAGCGCAGGTAGGGCGTGCTGTCCCACCGCACCGCCTGTATTTCAATACGCCCGCTTGGCCAAGAGAGGCTTGCTCTGCCTGGGAGACCCGCCGACACTTCGCGCATGAACCGGGATGAAGCCTGCGCACTGCTCAACGAATACACGAAATCGGGGTCGCTGCTGAAACATGCGCTCGCCGTCGAGGCGGCGATGCGGCATTACGCCACCAAGTTGGGCGAAGACTCCGAACAGTGGGGCCTCACCGGCCTGCTGCACGACTTCGACTACGAGCGCTGGCCGGACATCCCTGCTCACACGCAGGAAGGGGCAAAAATCCTGCGCGAGCGTGGCGTCGATGAGGAGATCATCGGGGCGATTCTCTCGCACGCGGAATGGAACCAAGGCGACTACCCGCTCGACCGACCGATTCGCAAGGCGCTGTTCGCGGTGGATGAGCTTTGCGGGTTTATTGTCGCGGTGGCCTACGTCCGACCGGAAAAACTGGTGGGGATGACGCCAAGAAGTGTCCGCAAAAAAATGAAGGCCAAGGGATTCGCCGCTGCGGTAAAACGCGAGGACATCGTGCAGGGCGCGGAGTTGATCGGCATCGAACTCAACGACCACATCGCCGAGGTGATCGCGGCGCTTCAGGGGGCATCGTCCGCGCTGGGGCTGGACTGATCCGCCCGCGCCGCTGCCAACCGGCGGGATTCGTCCATGAACTCAGCGAAGCTCATTGACGCCGTGATCGGGAACATTGCCAGGGCCAAGCCGGCGAAAAAGTCCAACGTCAGAACCATGTAGCGCATCACTGAGGACATCTCCAATTCACGCCAAACGTCGGTTGCAGGGTTGAAGCGTGCTATGGGAATCGGTAGTCGCCGAAACTGCATCGACTCCCACTCGGCGTAGCCGCAAAACCAGACACCCAGCGTCAAACCAAGTGCGGCGGAAAGCCAGAACAGCCCCACCCAGCCGCTTGGCCAGGCGCGGCCGCGATAAAGCGACACGCTGTTTTTCAGAATCCAACCGGTGAAGAAGGCCACCGGCAATATGACCACCAATCCAATCATTTCCACCTTCGCTCGGTCAAGCGCACCGATTACTCGCCGCCGAGGCTGACCAGTTGGCCAAGCGTGCGCAGATACATGCGATTACCCCCCAGCGCCGGTGTGGCGTTGGACGCCTCGCCGAGATCGTTGACGGCGATCGGCTTGAATTTATCCGACGCGGCAATCACCACAACCTTGCCGGTCGTCGAGATGCAAAACAGGCGGCCCTCCACCCAAACCGGAGAGCCGAAAAAGCGGCCCTCGACGCGTTCCTGCCAATGCACCTTCCCTGTCCTGGCCTCGACACAGGTCACGATGCCGGCGTCGCTCCACAGAAACAACAACCCGTCCCTGGCCACGCTGGTCGGCACGTACGGCATCGAGCGGCGCAACTTGTACGCCAAGCTCGGCGACGCTCCCTTGGCCGCGCGGCCCGGCTTGACTGCGACGAGGTAGTTGCCGCCCTGCCCGCTACCGCACGTGCCAATGAGCAGGCCGTCGGCCACGAGGCAGGAGCTCACCGTTCGCTTGTCGAACAGACCACCCTGTTCCCAAAACGTTTTGCCGGTGCTTGGGTCCACGAACGTAATGCCGTGAGCCATGCTGTTGAACAGAAGTCCCTCGGTGCCGGAAGGATCCACGAAACGGCACGGCGTCGAGAAGGCCGTCTTGACGTTGGCCCGGTCGGTCTTCCACAGCACATTCCCGCTGGCAGCATCAAGTGCCGCCAGAAAACTTTGGTTCTCCTCATCCCCCGCCAGAACCACCTTGTCGCCGTGGAAGATCGGCGACACACCGCTGCCGTGGTTGCTAATGATGGTTTCGAACGTTCGCTCCCAAAGTTTTTTACCATCCATATCCAGAGCAAAAACCGTGTGGGCTCCTGGCTCGGACACGAGCACCACCAGCCGTTTGCCGTCGGTCGCCGGAGAGGATGAGGCCAGATGGTTAAACTTATGAATTCGATACGGTTTTTGCGGCCGAGTCATCGACCAAACCTCTAAGCCATCAGCGACGTTGAGGCACTGGACGATGAACGACTCCTTCCTTGCATCAGAACCGGTGACAAACACCCGGTCACCCCAGAGCACCGGCGAGGAATGGCCCTCTCCCTTTAGCGCCACCCGCCAGTAAGCGTCTGCCAGGGTGAACTTGGACGGGATGCCCTTGGCCAAGCTGATGCCGGTTCCGTTCGGCCCGCGAAACCGCGTCCACTCCTGGGCTTTTCCGGAAGGACCCACCCACAAAAACATCCCACAAACCAACGCGGCGAGAGGTCGATGAAGTCGTCTTGTCGTCATGAAAATCAATTGGCCAAGTGCTTGGCCTTGAAGCAGTGGATGACGCCCTTGCTGGTGCTGGCGTACAGGCGGCCATCGGCCACGGCCAGGCCGAACACTTCTCCGTCTGCCTTGCCTTGCCAAAGCCGGTTGCCGTCCTTGGCGTGATACGCCGCAACCTCGTTGTGGCCGCCGGTGATCAGCGTCTGCCCGGCCAGCACCATGCTCAGCGGCTGGGTGCTGGCCACCCGCCATGCAAAACATTTCTGCATGTCATCCTGCACCTGGTCGAGTTGCTGCCCCAGTTGGGTGGCCTCCTGAAGAAGCTGCACCCGCCGGCCGCCGTTTTTGGATTTTTTCAACTCCCCCTCAAGTTGTTCGTGCCGTTTTTTGAGCGTACGCCGCTTACGGGCCAAATCGAGGTAGCGGCTTCGATCCAATGCGCTCAGGTCCGTGTCGCTTTGGAGGAAGGATCGCGACGGGGTGACTATCATATGGTTGCCCTTAAATGAGGCGAGTTGGTCGGATTGGTTCGACTCCACGAATCCAAGCGTGCCGGTTTTGCCGGGGCCAAACACCAAATTGTCGCCGGTCAACAGCGCATACGTTCCGCCCTGCCCGCTCACGACCCGAATGCGTTTGCCGTCGGCGCGATTGAGCACCACGGGATTGTTGCGCCCGGCCGGGACGTAGAGCCGCGTGTGCGAGGCGAGCATGTAGCCCTGCGCCGGCAGGTCGGTCTGTTTTTGCTGCCACTGGATCTTGCCTGTGCCGGCCTCGATCGCCGTGATCAGCACACCCTCGGTGGGAAACATCCCGGCGGCGCAGTAGGCCAAGTCGCCGATGACGACGATGCCGGTGCGCAACGGCCAGCGCGAGATGATGCGCGCGTTGCCCGGGATGCGGTAGTCCCTCGGGCCGAGGCGAGTCTTCCAAATCAACGTGCCGCTTTTCGCGTCAAGACAGTAGGCATGGCCGTCATCGGAGCCGACATAAACGCGGCCCTCGGCAATCGTCGGGGCCAGGCGCACCGGCCCCTCGGTGAAGACCGTCCAGCGCTGCTCGCCGGTGGCGGCGTCGAGGCAGTAAACCTTGTCGTCCGCCGACGAGCCGTAGTAGAGCAGACCATCGGCGATGACGGGGTGGTAGGCGTAGTCGAAGATTTGCCGCGACTTCATGTCGTACACCTTGTTGTAGCCGTCCCACTTGGCCTCGCCGCGCCAGGCGGGACGCGGGGCATGCCTTGAGCGATGCACCCAAGCGCTGGTGAACGGCGTGAGCAGCGACTCACCAGCAACGCCGGTTCGGGCGTAGTCGTGCTGGTAGGTTGGCCAGTCCGCCGCTTGGCCAAGCGCGGCCACGCCAAACAGCCAAAGGGCTGGAATATGTCGAATAAAAAACATGATTTAACACCGCCGCCGTTCCGGGTTTTTAGGCGGTAGGCAGCGGGAGCGCAATTCAATCCGCCCAAAAACGGTGCTTTGTCCGGTGGTTTAGCACGGATTCTGCTTGGCAAGACGGCGTGATGTTGGCTTTGGGAACAGGAATGATTGCATGGATCATGACGCTGGGCGCTGGCCTTGGACTTGCCGGTGGCTGGTTTGGCTTCCGCTGGCGGCACAAGGGGCGGGTCTTCAGCGAGAGCGACCGGGAATATTTCCAGAATCTCCTGTACCGGGCCGAGACCGCCGAGGGCAAGCTCGAGCAAATGGAGCCGGAACTGGCCAGGACGAGCGACCGCGCCAACATTCTCGAGGACAGTCACCGTGTCATACAGGAGGAGTTGGCGAACGAGCGGCAGTTCAACCTCTCGCTTAACGCCGAATTAAGCCGCGAACGCGCCCACCGCAAGTTCCTCGAGGGCAAGCTGAGCGAGCAGGCGGAAGCGCTCGAGGCTGAACGGCGTCGGCTCGACGGCGAATTGGCCCGCTTGGCGAAGCGAATCGACAAAAACACCCAAACGCTCGGCGAATCTCTCCCCGCCACGCGGGATGCCGGGGAACCGACCTTCACGGCTGCCTCGCACTGAGGCAGGAGCCACTTCCATCAAGGCCCGTTGATTTTCTTTTGACAACGGCCGAAATCATGCCAGTTTGCCCGACCAGTTTTACTGAGCACAGCTGCCGCGCAGGCAACTAAGCATTCCTTCAAACTCAAGATGAAGCGGCTTTTTTTGAAAAACAGCCTTCGTGTCCTCGTCGCCTCTGCCGTCGCGACCCTGGTTTCCGCATCCGTGCGGGCAGCACCGAGCCTTAAGACGCTGAGCAAGTCCTGCTTCATCCTTCACGACCCATCGGGCAAATACGACATCAGCCCGGAGTGGGAGGAACCGACCAGGGTCATGAATAGGCTGCCCATTCTCCCGGACCTGACCAAGCGCATCAAGGACGTCATCACCGCCGACCACGGCAACAAGTCGGTGTTGTTCGTC
>QOAX01000318.1 GCA_003972865.1 Verrucomicrobiota bacterium
GTCCACCGACTCGACGACCCACAGACGACCGCGCTCATCCCAAGTCATGTAGATCGGGTTGATGACATTCGGCTCGGAGGCGAACAGCTCCATTCGGAAACCGACCGGCACCTGCGTGTATTTCATGCTCTCCTCCGGCGGGAGCGGGAGTTGGAAGGGAAGCGGCTCGGGTCGGCGCTCGTAGTTCGGGATGTTGCCGCGCTTCTCGTATTTCAACGGGGCACGACCCGCGATAAAATTGTCGTAACGCTTGCGGGCCTTGTCGCCGACCGCCCAAAGAATGCCGCTTTTGAGCAGTTGATGAAAATCGGCGTTGTTCCAAACGCGCTGGTCGTGGCCTGAGGCGGTGTAAAACACGCGGCCTTTGCCCTGCGTACGAACCCATGTCCACGGCTCGGGCTCGGTGTGCGGATCGCCCTTCATTGCGTCGCGAACCATCAGCACCGTGCGGTTCTTCGGGTTGTGGTTTGAGTGAAAGTAGGTCTCGTCCCAGGCGGTGAATTCCTTCACGTCTTTCATCGCGGGGTGATTTGACTTCACGATCCTGGCGGCGAACTCAGCCCCTTGGTGACTCTTGAAGCGGCCGCCGACGAGTTGGTCAAAGCCCGGCTCGTTGGCGAAGCACCAGCTCGCGCAGTGCACCGGCACAAAGCCGCCGCCGTTCTCGACGTAGTTCTTCAGGTTGGTCCATTGGTGCGGCTCGATCCTGCCGTGGTTGGCGTAGAGCAACAAAGCGTCGAACTTGGACAGGTACCCGGCGTCGCCGAGCGCTTCTTCGACCGACGTCACGTAGTCGAAGTAAATTGCGTCGCGGCCAAGCGCGCGGGAGAGCATCGGGTAATATTGGTTGGAGTTGTGATGATCGCTTCCGTGGCCGAGGAACAGCACGCGAATGGGGTCGTTGGAGCCCTTGGCCAAGCCGGTGGCGGTGGGAGCTGCCAACGCGGCGGCTAGGCATATCAAAGGAAGAAAATGGCTTTTCATAGCTGTAAACGGGCAGGAAATGTAGCCCCGCAACCCGTCGGAGCAAAGCCAAAGACAAAACTAAATTTGCATTTTTATGTGGAAAATGAGCAAAAATTGACTTTTCATTCCATCAAATCTTGGTAGAATTGATGAACGCATGAGATAGAATTAATTGGACAAGCGAGATGGGGTGCTTGGCCAAGCCGCCCGCCGGAATGGGCGATCCGACCCGCTGAAAACGTGCGGGCGACGAGACAAGTATCCTGTTGAGAGGAAATAGGACGAAATTCAAGGCAAACACACGCAAGGATCTTCCACAGATCGCGGAAAAACTGCGGCTCAATCGTGACCAATTGACGGACATGCAGGCTGTGTCGGCGGTGTTGCCGTTCCGCGTCAACGACTACGTGATCGAGCGTCTGATCGATCCCGAGAGCGTACCGAACGACCCGATTTTTCAACTGACCTTCCCGCAACGCGGCATGCTTGACGAAGAGGATTTCCGGCGCATGCGGGATCTCGTGGCCAAGGGTGCCCCCGAGGCGGAGATCAAGCTTGCGGCGGATGAAATCCGGGGCCGGCTCAACCCACACCCGGGAGGGCAAATGGAGCTGAACGTGTCCAGGCTCGACGGCGAGGTGGTTGCCGGGATACAGCACAAGTACCAGGAAACAGTTTTGTTTTTCCCGAGCCAGGGGCAGACCTGCCACGCCTACTGCAGCTATTGTTTCCGCTGGGCGCAATTTATTGGCGACGCCGACCTGAAGTTTGCCAGCAGGGAGGTCGACCACCTGGTGAACTACGTGAAGGACAACCCGCAGGTGAGCAGCGTGCTGATCACCGGCGGCGACCCGATGGTGATGAAGACTCCAGTGCTGCGCCGCTACATTGAGCCGCTGTTGAGGGCGAAGTTACCGAACCTGCAAAGCATCCGCATCGGCACCAAGGCGCTGGCGTACTGGCCGTACCGCTTCACCGAGGGCGGGGACGCCGACGATTTCCTGCGGCTGATCGAGGAGGTGAAGGCGGCCGGCAAGCATTTCGCGCTGATGGCGCACTCGAGCCACTCGCGGGAACTGGAGCCAAAGATGGCCCGGCACGCGGTTGAGCGGGTGCTCAATGCCGGCGCTGTGATTCGTTGCCAAGCGCCGCTCATCCGCAAGGTCAACGACAACGCCAACGTCTGGGCGCAGCTTTGGCGTCGGCAGGTGCAGCTTGGCATGGTGCCATACTACATGTTCGTGGAGCGCAACACCGGGGCCAAGGCCTACTTTGAGGTGCCGCTGGCCCGGGCGTACAAAGTGTTCACCGAGGCTTACAGCCAGGTGGTCGGCCTGTGCCGCACTGTGCGTGGGCCGTCGATGTCCGCCATGCCGGGCAAGGTAGTGGTCGATGGCATCACCCAGGTGGCCGGCGAGAAGGTGTTTGTGCTGAAATTCCTGCAGGGCCGCGATCCCAAGTGGGTGAACCGGGTCTTTTTCGCCAAGTACGATCCCAGGGCGACGTGGCTTTCGGACTTGCAACCGGCATTTGGAGGGGAGCGGTTCTTTTTTGAGGACGCCCTGAGGGAGGCCCTGGCAGAATCAGCGAGGAGGAGTTAACCCCGCTTGACCCGCCTTGCTCGTCGGGCCTAGCATCCGCGCTGCCGATGACAAGGTACCTGAGCCGATTAATCGTTGTCTTTGCCGCCGTGCTGCTCGCCCGCCCGGCGGTGGGGCAGACCGCTCCCGCCCGCCGTAACAGCATCGTCGCCGAGGTGAACGACAAGATCATCACCCGGCAAATGGTGACGGATGCCATGAGGCGTGAGGCTGACCTCCTGCGCCGCCAGTACGCCGGCCAACCGCAGCTTCTCGGCCAGAAATATACCCAGCTTCAGGCCGATACGCTCGAGGCGCTGATTCGCCGCGAGCTGGTTCTGCGCGAGTATCAGGAGAAGGGCTACAAACTGCCCGAGTCCATCATCGAACAGCGCATTCAGGAGGACATCCGAGCCGAGTACGGCAACCGGGTGACGCTCATCAAGTCCCTCCAGCAAAGCGACATGACCTACGAGGAATTCGCCCGGTACCAGCGGGAGAAGATCATCCAAATGGTCATGCGTGGCCAGTTTATCTCCAAGGCGAACATTGTCATCTCCCCACGGCAGATCGAGGAATATTACGTGGCCAACAAGGATGCGTTTCGCTCCGGCGTCGAGATTCGGCTCCGGATCATTTTTCTCGACGCCAAAAATCACGGCGGCGCGGAAGACACCCGCAAACTGGCTGACGAGATTCACCGGGTCCTGCAGACGGGCGACTCCTTTGCCGGGGTCGCCTCGGTTTATTCCGATCAAAACCGCGCCACGGGAGGGTTGCGGCCCGAGTGGATCCAGCGGGGAGTCCTGGCTCCGGCGCTGGAAAAGGCCGCCTTCGTGCTTGGCCAAGGGCAGGTGAGTCCCGTCGTGACGACGCCCCAGGGATGCTTTATTTTGCGCTGCGAGGAGATGAGCCAGGCCAAGCTAAAGAGCCTCGCCGAGGTTCGCGGGCAGATCGAGCAAACCCTGCTGGAGACCGAGCAACAAGCCCGCGAGGACAAGTGGTTCGAGCGGCTCAAGCGCAAGTCTTACGTCAGGCAGTTTTCATTTTGATCAATTGCGCCTGGCCATGCGTCAGACTTTCCGAGATGAATTTGACTTACACTGAAAACGTTGCCGCAACGGTTCTCCTTAAATTTTGGCGTGCAGCCGTTGTGTGCCTGTTGTTACCGGTTTTGGCAACGAGCGTGCAGGCACAGGTGAAGGTGACGGTTGAACTGGGGAAGAACCGGTTTCTGCCGCGCGAATCGCTGTTGGCCAAAATCAAGATCGTCAATTTTTCCGGCCAAACGCTGGTGTTCGGTGAGGACGACCATTGGCTGCAGTTCCAGATCGAGACTGAAGCCGGGGAGGAGATCACGCCCATCGCCGATCCGCCGCCCGTGAAGGGGCGCTTCACCGTCGAGTCCTCCATCCGCGCCACAAAGGAGGTCGATATCGCCCCGTATTATGCGCTCGAGCAGGCCGGCCGCTACACCCTCACCACCACGGTGATCATCAGGCAATGGGGCAAACAACTCACCGCCAAGCCGGTCAAGTTCGACGTCACCAACGGCACCGTCCTCTGGGAGCAGGCATTCGGCCTGCCGCTGAAAAAGGGCGATCCGCCCGGCGAGCCAAGGCAGATCCGGCGCTACGTCCTCCAGCAGGCCAAGCACCTCAAGGCGATGAGCCTCTACGTCCGGGTGGATGATGGCCTCGGCGGCAGGGTGCACCGGGTGCTGCCGGTCTGCGCCATGGTGTCGTTCAACACTCCCAAGGCCCAGGTCGACCCCAGAGGCAACCTTCACGTGCTCTGCCAGACCGGGGGCCGGAAATACAACTACTCCGTGATCGATCCCGATGGGAAAATCAACGTACGCCGCCACTACCTCATCGCCGCCAACCGCCCGCGGTTGGCCTTCAAGGACGGGGAGATCATCGTCGTGGGAGGTTTCAAGATCACGCGACCAGACGACCTCCCGTCGAATAAAAAAAACGGCGGGGAACCGAAGTTGATCCTTCCGGACAACGAACCCAGACCCATCCCAAACATCCGGCCACCTGTTCCGGTTCCGGCCAAACGCACCGGGGGATGACCCTTCGGTTCACCGCATCATGAACTCGGGCACGTTCCTCTTCACCGCCCTCGCTGCGTTACTGGCGCTTGGCCAAGCGCTCCTCGGCGCTATCGAATAGTCTTGGTCGCGGGTTGGCCGTGGAGGTGGTTGCCGTTTTTTGAGGCTTGAATGGCCTTCGGCGTATCGACCGGCGCGCCGGGATCGCCCTGCGCGTTCATCCAGCGGTCCAATTCC
>QOAX01000230.1 GCA_003972865.1 Verrucomicrobiota bacterium
TTGTCACTTTGCCCATTAATATCTTTACCTTCGCCTTCGAGCGTGAAGTTTTTACCGTTGAATTTCGTGAACCCGGAAATTCCAACATTGCCGATGTCCAGACTCAGCCAAGGGCCCGGCAATGTCGCGCTGGCTGGGAGTTCGGCGGAAGCAGCGCTGGTGCCTGTTTTATTCGCCGCTTTGACAACGTAGAAATAGAGGCCGCCACGCTGTAAGTCTGTGTCGTGAAATTCAGGTGTAGAGACTTTTTCGGCGATTGCTTGGTACGGTCCACCGGACTTGATGGCACGGTGAATCGAATAATTTTCCGCATCGGTACAACTCACCGGGTCGACCGACTTTACCCACGTAAGGTTGATTCCCTGATCGGTTGTCCGCGCAACGAGCCCCGCTGGGGTGCCGGGAGCTTGGTTTGCTTTGCTTTGGGTCAACTGCGGCCGCCAATGCACGAGCGTGCCCAGCCCGACATGATCGCGACTGTGGTTTTCCGGCCGCTTCATTTCAGCCACCTTCGCTGAATAGGGTGCCGGAACGCCTCGGCGATTTGCATAATGATGGTAGGACCGTTCGAAGATGGGCCAAAAGCCACCGCGACTGACTGTGGAGATTTTGTCATATTTGTTGTGGCGACCTCCGAATCCATATTTGCCGGTGCGATCAAGGTAATGCTGATATGGCACCTCTTCGCCGAGGCCGTATTTTGCGGTATACTCGAAGCCATTCAGAATGCGATTGCCGCCCCAGCCGTAAAGGTCAACACCTTGGTTCCAAGCGACTTCGGCGGCGCCCCCAAGCAGGCCAAGGCCAAGTTGAGCGTAGTGTTGGGCGCGAGTTGTCTCCTGACATTGGCCGGTTGGGTAGACGATCATGTGCGGGATGCTGCCGTTACCGGCTCCGTTCACGGCGTACCGCACGGTCTTCTCAAATAGTTCGCGATCATTGCAAAACACTGCAATCGCCATGTTGGTTTGTAGTGCCGCCGTTCCCCAATTTCCGTTTGCGAAATAAGCGTAGTGCTCGATCGTCGGATGCCATGCTTCCACAAACGATTTCTCGCAGCGCTTGGCCTCGCTCTCCGTCCAACCGGAGTCGGTGTAACGCAGAATCTCGGCCGCATTGGCAAACTTGAAACCCTGCAATCCGGACGCGAGCACACCGTCCATACCACTCACTTTTTTCAAGGTGCGAGCCCAAGCGTTTACAATTTCGATCGCCTTGTCGGCATGGGCTTGTTTGCCGGTAATTGCCCATATGAGCGAGTTTTGATAAGCCGCCTTGGCATCACTTTGAGCGATGCCGGTATTGATGTTCGGCGCGCGCCCCCATTCCTCAACCGGCCCCCGCATTTTGTAGTCCGCCTTGGCATTGGAACTTTGCTCCAAAACCTTGAACCCCTCGTAAATCGGCCCCCGCTTTTTAGCAATCGCCTCCTTCATCCGGGCAATATCCTCCCTGCTATGGAGCAACCCGGGATGGATGAACCCATCCGCAGCATAACCCATTAATGATGTGATCAAAAATATGGTTACAACACTTATAGTGAAAAAACAGTTCACTCTGAAATCACTCTGAAAAAATCGTCTTTTCAACATTTCAACGGTGTAACGGCTTTATTTTACATAAACAAAAAAAGTGCAAGTACAGATAATTCACAAAGCGTAAAAACTTCATTCTCTCCCCCAGAAAAGATTAACTTGCCCAAATCAATTCTCACGTGGGAAACTTGTTCAGCGCGTCTGGAAAACAAGAATCTCTTGTCATTTCAAATGATATTTTCGAACCCAACACATATCCTCCTTAAATTGATTCTCTTTTGTCCGTTAATTGTTATTCATCCGGCAAATGCCGGGCAAAAAAACGACTCCGAATTTCAAAGAATAAAAAAACAAGCTTGGAAGGAAGTCTTTACTGACGAATGCGTTGGTGATTGGAGGAAGCTATGGTTTTTGGATGGAGTTAAGGCGAAGGTCTCAAGTAGTGATGAGGCAATGACGATTGATACGACCAACGGCTACGCGGTGCTTTGGACAAAGCAGTCGTTCGAGGGCGATCTTCGGATTGAGTACGACTTCAGGCGGGTCGATCAATACAACAAGGGAGTAAACATCATTTACATTCAAGCAACCGGTGACGGGCAAAACGGCTGCGTTGAGGATATCTCGAAGTGGTCGAACAAGCGGAACTTGGCGGCGATGAGCGACTACTTCATGAACATGCACACGTACCACATCAGTTACGCCGCCTATCCGAAGGATTACATTCGTGGCCGCCGTTATCTGCCGATCGAAAACAAACGACTCAAAGGCACCGAACTGACCGGTTCGTTTTTCAACACTGGATTATTCGAGGATCAACAGTGGATGCATATCACGATCATCAAACAGGCGAAGGATCTGTGGATGGAGATTCGGCATCCCAAAAAGACGCAGCTTTTCCACCTTAAAAACGAGGACAAACCGACCATTCAAAAGGGCCGCGTCGGCCTGCGGTTGATGCCCGGTCGCTTGTCGCAGTTCAAAAACTTCAAAGTCTCGACCGCGAAATAGGGTTACTTTACCGGCCAATCTTCCGACTCTGTTCGAGCCGTTTTTAGGTACCGCTCAAAAATAGAAACAATCTTTGGATTCAAGTTGGCGACGTCCTTCTTTTCGCCGATGTCCTTGGCCAAATTGTATAGCTCCAGATCGGCCCCTTTTTTCGGGCGCACCACTTTCCAATTTCTCCAACGGGCAGCCTGTTGAAAACCGCGCTCAAAAAATTCCCAATACAAAAAACGATCGTTGGTTTGGTGCGCTTGGCCAAGCAACGCGGGCAAAACACTAATGCCATCCAACCCTTTTGGCGGCTTGGCGCCGGCAAGGGCGGCAGCAGTCGGAAGAAAATCAGCAAACGACCAAATGGCATCGCTGGTTGTGTTCGCCGGAATGCGGCCTGGCCAACGGGCGATCATTGGCGTTCGTAATCCACCTTCATACATGGCTCGCTTCGCTCCGCGAAGAGGGCCGCTGCTTTCAAAAAGACCGTCGTAACGATCTGCAGCACCGTTGTCGCTGCAGAAAAACACGATCGTTTTTTTGTCGATTTCCAACTCTTTAAGAAGCGCCATTATTTTGCTAATGTGATCATCCATCCGGGTGATCATTGCCGCGTAGACCTTGGCCTGCTCCGGCCACTCTTTATTTTCGTACGGGCCAAGATCCGGGATTTCAAATCGAGCATGCGGCACCGTGTAAGGCAGGTAGAGGAAGAAAGGTTTGCCCTGGTTTTTGCGGATGAAGCTGAGCGCAAAGCCGGTGAATAAATCGTGCGTGTATTGCTGTTGTTTGCCGTCCGCGTTGCCGGGTAAATCAAAGCGACCTTCGTTCAGCCATATGAATGTCGGATAGAACGAGTGCGCCCGGCGTTGATTCAAGTAGCCGAACCACTCGTCGAACCCCTGCCGGTTTGGAGTGCCCTCCGTTACCGGTTCGCCCAACCCCCATTTACCTGTAATGCCGGTCGAGTACCCCGCTCCCTTCAACACCTCGGCAACCGTGACATCTTCCGCGCGTAGCGGGACTCTCCCTTTCCCGCCTCCCAGGCCTTTCACTCCGCCCTTGCCAAAGTTCCCGCGCACGCGCGTGTGCCCGGTGTGAAGCCCGGTCATCAACACACTCCGCGACGGCGCACAAACCGTGGAACCGGCGTAGCATTGGGTGAAACGCATACCCTCGGCTGCGAGTCGGTCGATGTTTGGCGTTTGGATATGTTTTCCGCCAAAGCATCCGGCATCGCCGTAACCCATGTCATCGGCCATGATTATTACAATATTTGGCCTGTCTAGACAGAGGCCGTCGATGGAGTAACCCCAAACTAACAACGCAATAAACAGGATTTTTAAGATTCTTGCTATCGACATTATCAACCAGGAAATGGCGGGAGATGACACACGGGGTTTCATACAATAGTGCATACCAAATTTCAAGATTATTGCATGCCAACTTTCTGCATACCTGTTAATATTCTCCTCGCAAATCAACGCTCTAAAAGCTACAAAGGGCAGATGACCTGCCGGTTGATTAATCGCCAACGAAACACCTCCTGCTCACAACAATCGCAGCCGGGCCATCGGCATCTGACATCTCAATTTAGAAAGCTGCCGCTGATGGGAACATCGAAGCGGTTAAACAGCACTTGGCTGCTGGCACGGATGTGAATGAAGCGAATGTAAATGGTCGAGGGACTCCTTTACATTTTGCGGCTGCTTTTGGCCACAAGGAGGTCGTCGAACTTTTGATTGCAAATGGTGCGGATGTTAATATTACAAATCCTGTTAATTTAACGGCGTTGGATCAGGCCAGCATGCTTAATTTCACTGAAACCATCAACCTCCTACGCAAACACGGTGCTAAGACGGGTGCAGAATTGAAAGCCGCTGGCAAATGAAACACCTCCTGATTTTTACCTTGGTGCTGCTTCCCCCACTGGCGCGCTGCGCGGAACTCGGGGCAGTCACACGCCAAATGGTGCGGCCGGTGCTGATTCGCAATGAACACAACTCGCTGCTGCAACTCACCATTAATGCAAAGAGGCCATTCGTGCAGTTGCACGCCATCACGGTTGAGTTGGAAGGAGCGATGGAGCTGGAGTCACTGCAGTTCTATTTCACGGGCGTTGATGATGGCCTTTCCACACAGAAACCGTTTGGCGAACGGCTGCGGTCGCATAAGTCGGTTGTATTCAAGGGGCACGCTCGACTGACGGCCGGGCCGAATCATTTCTGGCTGTCGTGCCGGGCAAAAGCGGCGGCAAATTTATCAGGCAAGACGGATGCGCGGGTTCTATCGATCGAGAC
>QOAX01000233.1 GCA_003972865.1 Verrucomicrobiota bacterium
TACTGCACCACATGCGGCGTCGCGTAGCTGTGATCGCACTCCACCGGCGTCTCGTAGTTGCGGGATTCCTTCCACGCCAACTCACCGGTGCGCTTGTCGAACGCTGCCAGGTACGATTCGCCGGAGTGCATCACCGCCAACACCACGTGCTTGACCGTCAAAACCGGCGATGTGCCGATGTCCCAGTACAGGGTGTCCCGCGCGAACCGATCCTGCAGGTTGGTTTTCCACAGCAGTTTGCCCTCCAGCGTGAAGCCGGCGAGGTTGCCGCTCTTGAAATAGGCGAACAGCAGCTTGCCGTCGGTGATCGCCGAGGGATTGCTGCCTGAACCGTTGCGATGTTTGCCGGCGCGCTCGTCGCCGACTTCCGTCTGCCAGAGCTTTTCCCCATTCCAGTCATACGCGATCACGCTGTCCCGCCCGTCGCTAGGGCTGGTGATGATGATTTGGTCCTTCCAAACGATCGGCGTGGAGCAGCCCTTGGCCGGCAAGGCCGCCTTCCACTTCACGTTTTTCTCGTTATCAAAGTTCGCGATATAGCTGCCGCTGGCAGTCGAGCCGTTTTCGTTCGTACCGCGCCAGTTCGGCCAATTCGCCTCCGCACCCTTGGCCAGGCCGGGCAACGCCAACGCCAAGCCGGCAGCCAAGGCGAAGATGTTTCGATGTGGGTTTGTCATTTTCGTTTTCATTTTCGGTAAATTAATAGTTCGTGTTGGGTTCGGTTCCAGCGAGGTATTGGACACGGCGGTAGACCTCGCCCTTGTTGAACTTCAACTTCACTTTTTCGGGATCGTACTTGTGGCCGATCTGGTCGCGCAGATAGACGATCGTGTTGAACGCAATCATCAGTTCCTGCTCGGTCTCGGCGGTGTTGACCACTCCGTACAGTGTCGGCATGGGGTCGATGGCCTTGATGCCGCCGAGGAATTCCGCCGCCCGAACACGCACCATCAGGTCCCTGTCCATCAGCAACGGCTTGGCCGCCTTGGCCAAGGGCTTGGCTTGTTCGCCAAAGCTGGAGCAGACCTTGAGCGCCCAGTAGCGGCGCAGGATGCCCTTGGAGCGCAGCGCCTGGCCCAGTTTTTTGCGCGCCTCGGGGAACGGAACCAGTGCCAGGTCGGCAAGATCTGAAAGCCGGCTGACTTGCTGCGCGTTTTTGCGACCAAACGCCACGCCATCACCAAGCGCGTCGGTGACCATCCGGTTCTCGGGATAAAAACTCAGGTCGTTGATTGATTTCATTATGGAGCGCAACCGCCCGCGCAAATCGGCCAGGCGCTTGGCCTGGTCCGGATCACCGGCGAGACTCTTCACCTCGTGCGGGTCGGCCTCAAGATCGAACAACTGCTCGACAGGCCGCCGCTCGAAGAACTGGCGCTGCACAGGGTTCAACCGGTCGGCCCGGTAAAGGTCGCGCCAGTTGTCGTAAGCCAACTGCCGGTAGCGGTAGTTGTTTTGCAGGCCGTCGGCGTAGTAGCCCTGGTAGTTGCGGATGTACTTCCACTTGCCCTTGCGGAAGGTACGAACCATGTCGAACTTCTCGTCAAACCGGTCGGCATGGCCGAAGACTTCGTCGCGCTTGGCCAGGTCGGCCGCGCTCACGCCCTGCCCCAGGAACGCCACACCATCAAGTTCCTTGTGCGGCTTGATCCCGGCCAAGTTGAGCACGGTCGGGCCAAAGTCGATGAAGCTCACGAAGCCGTCCGATCGGTCGCCCCGCTTGTGATCGGCGAGGTGCCTGAAATTCTCCGGGATGCGCACGACCAGCGGCACGTGCAGGCCACTCTCGTAGGCGTAGCCCTTGCTGCGCGGCATCACCCCGCCGTGATCGCCGAAGTAAAACACGAACGTGTCCTCGAGCAACCCGTCCTCGGCGAGTTGCTTCACGATGCGCCCGACATGGCCATCAATGATTTTCATCCGGTCAAAATAGCGCGCCTTGGTGTAGCGCATGATTGGCGTGTCGGGAAAGTAAGGCTGCAACTCGACATCATCCAGCGACGTCTCGGTTGGCTTCTCCATCTGTTTCAGCGGGAAATGCAACCGGCTTTCATGCGAGTCGGCAAACGACTGCATGTGAAAGAACGGCATGTCCTTGTTTGGTCGATTGCGCCAACTGGCCTTGCCGGAGGACATGTCCCACGCCTGCTTCATGTCGACCTTGAAGTTGTAGTCGGTCTTGGAGTTGTTTGTGGCGTAGTAGCCCTGCTCCCGCAGCACCGCCGACCACGGCTTCACGCCCGGGGGCAGGTTGGCCAAGGCCGATTTGCGGTGATACTGAAAACCGACCCGCGGCGCGTGCATCGCTGTCGCCAGCGTCGTCCGAGCAACCGAACAGACCGGCGCGGCGGAGAAGGCGTGGTTAAACGTCAGCCCCTCGGCGGCCAGGCGCTCGATATTCGGCGTCACACCCAGCCTGTGGCCGTACAGCCGCAGGTAGTGGATCGAGTTGTCCTCCGATACAATAAAGACAAAATTGGGCCGCTTGGCCGGCTCCACCGCGTTGGCCAGGCCGGTCAACAAACTCGCTGCAAGCAGACTGAAGATCAGTCGAGAAAAGTGCATGCGAAGATTCAATGCCAAGCCAACAGCCAATGACAACGCCAAAACGCCTGTTTTGGATTGTATTTTGCCGCCCATGCCGGTAGCAATCGCCGCGCACGGAAAGCGACCCAATTCTATTTAAACAAAAAAATGGCCTTTTTCCCGAAGATCAAAAAAATCAAATACGAAGGACCGGACAGCAAAAATCCGCTGTCCTTCAAGTGGTACAACGAGGATGAAATCGTGGCAGGCAAGACCATGAAGGACCACCTGCGCTTCTCCGTGGTTTACTGGCACACCTTCCGCAATCCCCTGTCCGACCCGTTCGGTGTCGGCACGGCCCTGCGCCCCTGGGATGACGGCAGCGAGTCGGTCAGGAACGCCCAGAAACGCGTTCGTGCCGCCTTCGAGTTCATCGAAAAACTCGGCGCACCATACTACGCCTTTCACGATCGGGACGTCGCGCCGGAGGGTAAAAGCCTTGCCGCCTCCAACAAGAATCTCGATGCCGTGGCCAAGGTGCTCAAGGCCGAACAGGAGCGCACCGGCATCAAACTGCTCTGGGGCACCGCCTGCCTGTTTGCCAACCCGCGCTACATGCACGGCGCCGCCACGAGCTGCAATGCCGACGCCTTTGCCTACGCCGCTGCGCAGGCCAAGAAGGCCATTGAGATCACTCACCAGCTTGGTGGCGAGGGCTATGTCTTCTGGGGTGGACGCGAAGGCTACTCGACACTTTGGAACACCAACATCAAGCGCGAACTCGACCACTTGGGCGCGTTCCTCCACATGGCGGTCGAGCACAAGAAGAAGATCGGGTTCAAGGGCCAATTCTACATCGAACCCAAGCCGATGGAACCGACCAAGCACCAATACGACTCCGACGCCGCGGCCTGCCTGAACTTCCTCCGGCAATACAAGCTGATGGGCCACCTCAAGCTGAACCTAGAGACCAACCATGCCACCCTGGCCGGTCACGAGATGCAGCACGAACTCGAAGTTGCCATCGCCGCCAACGCGCTCGGCTCCATCGACGCCAACACCGGCGACCCGATGCTCGGCTGGGACACAGACCAATTCCCCACAAGCGTCTACCTCACCACCGAATGCATGCTTGGCATACTCAAGATGGGCGGCTTCAAGACAGGCGGTGTGAACTTCGATGCCAAGGTGCGCCGCGAGAGCTACGAACCGGTCGACCTGTTCCACGCGCACATCGGCGGGATGGACACCTTTGCCCGCGGCCTCAAGATCGCCGCGGCAATCCGCGCCGATGGTCGCCTAGCGGAATTCGTCAGGAACCGCTACCGCTCATGGGACACCGGCATCGGCAAAAAGATCGAGTCCGGCAAATCCAGCTTCAAGACCCTTGAGACCTTCATGCTCAAGAAGGGAGAGGTCACCAAAAACGAGAGCGGCCGCCAGGAATTTTTGGAAAACCTCATCAACGAGTTCATCTAAGACCCGCGAAACCAATTACCCAAAAGGCGGCTCCCACGAGCTGCCTTTTTTGTTGGCACAATGAAAAACCCGGCCTTGCGGAAGAGGGATTTCGAGCCTAGCTTTCGGGCGTGAAGCGTTATGGTGTTGTTCTGATTTTGGCCTGCCTGTTTTCGGGGGCGGAGCTTTTTGGAACAGAGCCAGCGGCCTCGCTTGAAGTACGGCTCAAAGCCGTCGGAAAAACGTTTCGTGCTTCATACAAAACCAAGCCGGACAAAACCATCACCGAGCTGCTGACTTCCGTCGAAGCGCTTGGCCAAGCGTTCCCGAAAAGCGAACAACCGTGGCGCCTGCTCGCCAATACTGCCGGGTTCGCTAGCGAAACAACTCATAAAAAGAGGCTGTTCAAAAAGCTGGTCGCCTTGGATGCAAAACAATTTCCAAAAATCACGCGCGAAGCCAAAGAGGAACTCGCTTGGTTTGAGTTTTTGGAACGACCGATCGACCTCCGGTTCACCGCAGCCGACGGCCGAGAGGTCGACCTGGCCAAGCTGCGAGGCAACGTCGTCCTCATCTATTTCTGCGCCTCGTGGTGCCCGCCCTGCGTGCACGAATATCCAAAACTCAAGTCCGTGTACGACCAATTCCACAAACAAGGGTTTGAGATTGTTGGGATTTCGCTCGACCGATCACGCGCCAGTTTCGATCGCTACACCCAGCGCAAAAAAATCCCCTGGCCGCAGCACTACGAGGACAACGGCTGGGAGGGTGAACTCATGAAACGGTTCCGCGTGCGATACATCCCGCGCCTGTTCCTGCTGATACATCCCGCGCCTGTTCCTGCTCGACCGCACCGGCCGGGTCGCCCACCAGGACACCCGCCAACACCTGGAAGAAAAAGTCCGCGAACTCCTGGCCAAGTAATCCAACAAAAACCAAACGCCCGGGTGAACTCACACTCTCCTGAAATGAAAATAAAGAAAATGACACTGAACAAAATCACCACGCTCGCAACGCTAGGCCTGATCGCCGCAACGCTTCCCCTTGGCCAAGCGCGTGCGGATCAATTTGAGGAAGCCAAGCCGAACAACTGGCATCACTGGCGCGGGCCGGATGCCAACGGCGTCTCCACCACGGCCAAGCCTCCCGTCCAATGGAGCCCGACCAACAACATCCAGTGGAAAATCCCGATCGAGGGCAACGGCAGTTCCACCCCGATCATTTGGGATAACAAATTGTTCCTCTTGACTGTGCTCAACACTGGCGAAGTGGATCCGACCCTGCCCAGACCGGAGGATCAGCCCAAGCGCATGTTCGGCATCACTCATCCAAACTCTTCATATGAATTTATCGTGCTCTGTCTCGATCGCCACACCGGCAAAGTCTTGTGGCGTCAGACCGCAACCAAACTGATCCCGCACGAAGGCGCGCACCGTGACAACAACTTCGCTTCCGCCTCGCCCACCACCGACGGCGAGCGGCTGTATTGCTGGTTCGGCTCCGCTGGCCTCTTTTGCTACGACCTCGATGGGAATAAACTTTGGGAGCGCAACCTCGGAAAAATCAAAATGGGCGCGAGCCTCGGCGAAGGCTGCTCGCCGGTGATCCACGAAGGCAAACTCGTCATCGTCCGCGATCACTCCCGACAATCCTCCATCGAAGTGCTCAACGCCAAAAACGGCAAGTCGCTCTGGAAAGTCGACCGCCACGAAGACAACGCCTGGGCCACCCCAGCCATTGTTGCGCACAGCGGCAAAACACAAGTCATCACCACCGCTTCCGGCAAAGTTCGCAGCTACGACCTGAACTCCGGCAAGGTGATCTGGAAATGCGCCGGCCTCACCGGCAACGCCATTCCGTGCCCGGTCGTCGAAGGCAACACCGTTTACTGCATGACTGGCTACAAAGGCTACTCCTTGATGGCCATCCCGCTGAATGCCAAGGGAGATATCACCGGTTCCGATAAAATCCTCTGGA
>QOAX01000226.1 GCA_003972865.1 Verrucomicrobiota bacterium
AGGAACTCGCCGCCAAGGACGAAAAAATCACCGCCCTCAACGGCGAACTCCAAACGGCCCAAAATAAAAACCGCGATTACGACTCGCAGATCAGGAATCTCAACAGCGAAATGGCCACCAAGGATCTGGCCATCGAAGACATCAGCCGCCGCCTTGAGTCCAGCGAGAATGACCGCGATCACCTCCTGAGGGAACGGAACAAATTGATCGCCGAGAAAGCTGAACTGGAGAAGCAGTTCCAAGACATCGTCGTGCTGCGGCGGAAGGTCCAGCAGTTGCAGGTGGAGCTCATGGCCTCCAAGAAACTCGAGTGGCTCCGCCGCGGTTTCTACGGCGGCGCGCGCAAAAAAGGCGGTGCCCGCCTCATGGGCATGAGCAAAAAACAAAAACAACCTACGGATTCGACCAATGCCGACCTCAATGTGGAAATTCGGAGGGATGGCACTGTGAAAATTGTCCCGGCCGAGACCAATTCTCCCCCCAACGAGGCCACCCCATGAGCCGCCCCGAGGTTCTTCAGGACTCTCACAACCGCGTCATACGCGACCTGCGAATCAGCATCACGGATCGCTGCAACTTCAACTGCGTTTACTGTCTTCCTGAAACCGAGGAAGCCGCCAATTTTTATCAACCCGTCGCCACGGGGGCGAAAAGACCCGCGTCCGTACCGGGCAAGCTGCTTTACCCGTGGAAACCCCGATCGCAAATCCTGTCGTTTGAGGAGATCACCCGTGTCGCTCAAGTGGCGGCATCGCTTGGCGTGGACAAGATACGGATTACCGGTGGCGAGCCGTTGCTTCGCCGGGGCGTCGAGTCGCTGATTTCACAAATCGCTGCGATCGACTCGATCCGCGACCTGTCACTGACCACCAACGGCACCCATTTCCCCCGCTTGGCCAAGTGCCTCAAGGAGGCCGGACTTGGCCGGGTGACCATCAGCCTCGACTCACTCGACAGGGACAACTTCAAAAAAATCACCGGGCGCAATGGGCTGGCGGAAGTGCTCAAGTCGATCCGCCTGGCCAAGTCGCTTGGCCTCACTCCCGTAAAGGTCAACGCCGTAATCATTCGGGGACTCAATGAGCACGAGATCGTGCGCCTGGCTAAGTTTGCCATGGATGAGGACATCATCATGCGCTTCATCGAGTTCATGCCCCTGGACTCCCGGCAGGCTTGGCGCAGGGACCACGTCGTCTCTGGCGACGAGATTGCCGGGCGAATCCAGTCCAAATACCCGCTCACCCGACTCCCCGCCGACAACCCCTCCGGGACATCCACCCGATGGTCGCTTGGCGATGGGGCGGCCGAGATCGGGATCATCGCCCCGGTCACACAACCCTTCTGCGGAAACTGCAACCGTATCCGACTCACGGCTGACGGCAAGATCCGCACCTGCCTGTTCAGCCACCACGAGCACGACCTCAAGCCCTCCCTGCGGGACGGATCCGGCACCGCGGAGTTGACGGCCCAGTTGCAACAGATCGTCCTCAAGAAAGAACCGGGCCACCGAATCAATGAGCCCGACTTTGTGCAACCGGCACGCACGATGAGCCTCATCGGGGGGTGAGGCGGCAAAAAGAAGGTGACCAGGGGAGGCGCAACGGTTACCAATCCCGCAGCCATGGATCTGACCTCGACGTACATACGTGCCGTCAAATCGTTCGAGCAGATCGACATCACGGTTCTCGTCAACAACATCATCCTCGACGCGGTTCACCAGAAAGCCAGCGACATCCACATTGAGGCCTGGGAAAGCACGCTCCCCATCCGGCTGCGAATATCGGGCATCCTGCGTGAGCTCACGCACCTGCCCCACGAGTTTCTCGACCGCATCGCAGGCCGCCTAAAAGTCATGGCAGACCTGGTCACCTACGAGACGGAACTACCCCAGGAAGGTCGCGCCCCGGCCAGTCCCGAGTACGGCAATGTGGAGTTGCGCGTCTCCATCTTTCCCACGGTGCGCGGGGAGAAAATTGTCGTCCGGTTGTTCGATCCGCAAAACCGCAGCTTCGATCTCGAGACCCTCGGCTTCGAGTCGGACACGATTCAAAGCTTCAAGAAACTCATCCGCCGGCCGAGCGGACTCATCCTGTTGAACGGCCCGACCGGCTCGGGAAAAACCACGGCGATCTACTCCGCGCTGTGCCACCTGGTTGACGCCCACGGCCCAACCATCAGCATTAGCACGGTGGAGGATCCGGTGGAATTCAACCTGCCGATGATCAGCCAGTCGCAAATCAGCAACTCCCGCGGCTTCACCTATCCGATGGCGCTCCGCTCTCTCATGCGCCAGGATCCGGAGGCGATCATGATCGGGGAGATACGCGACCCGGAAACCGCCACCATCGCGGTGCAGGCCGGCTTGACCGGCCACATGGTCATCAGCACCATCCACAGCGACAGCACGGCCGGTGTTTACGCCCGGCTCATCAACATGGATATCGAGCCGTTCCTGTTGGCGTCCAGCATCACGGGGGTGCTTGGGCTGCGTCTTTTGCGCACGATTTGCCCCCGCTGCAAAACCGAAGACCGGCCCAACCCCGAGCATCTCTCCCTGCTGCCCGAGGGCTTCGTGGAAGAGACGGCCTTTTACACCGGCGCCGGTTGTGACGCCTGCTCCCAGACCGGCTACCATGGCAGGGTGGCCGTGACCGAGCTGCTCAATTCGAGTGAGCTCGTTCGGGAAGGGGTCATCCAGAAACTGCGAACCAGCAAGCTGCACGACATAGCGATCGAGGAGGGAATGATCACCCTCTGGCAGAATGCCATGGCCAAGGTTCAGCGCGGTATCACCAGCCTGCAGGAGGTGATCCGGGTGATCACTGTGAACCAGCTATAGGCCGCCAAGCGCAAAAAAGGCGTCCGCCGCCGGATGAACGCCATGGGGAAAAAGCTGGCGATTTACCGTTCCACCTTGGCCAAACGCTTGTTGGAGATGGCGTCGAACACCTCAAATTCCTCCGGATGAAGCCCATTCTCAGCACGGAACGAGATTTTGACCAGGTAGCGTTTCTCCATATCGATGAAGATGTCCTCATCCTCGTTGCGGAGCCGGTCCAGCACACCTGCGTGGACATTGACCCGGAGCTTGAAATCGGCCTCCTCCTCGCGGCGCTGCTTGAGCTTGTCCTGTTTCTTGATGATCTCACTGAGCTTGCGCTGGATCTCCACGCTCATGGTCAACGGGCTCTTGAGTTTGCCTTGCCGCGGCCGCTGCAGTGCTCGCAGTCTCCGTAGGCGGAATCGCGAACGCTCTCGGACTGGCGCTGGCGCGTCATCTCCATCAGGCCAAGGTCGGAGATCGGCAGCACGTGAGACTTGGCCTTGTCTTTCCGCAGGCTATCGCGTACGCGGTTGAACACATCACGCCGATCCCGCGATGATTTCATGTCGATGAAATCCAGCACGATCAACCCGCCGATGTTGCGGAGGCGGAGTTGCCGGCAAACCTCCTCCGCCGCCTCGAGGTTTACCTGGAGCAGTGTCTTGTCCTTTTCCTTTTTGTTGTTGCTCCTGTGCCGGTGGCTGCCGGTGTTCACGTCGATTGCCACCAGTGCCTCGGTCTCGTCGATGATGATGTACCCGCCACTGGGCAGCATCACCTTGCGCGTATAGGCCGTCTCAAGCTGGCGCGTGACCCCGAACCGGTCAAATATCGGTTCCGAGTAGGGATAGCGCTGCACCTTATCCAGCGCCCGCTTGGAGATGCGGCCGATTAATTTTTTGACCCTATCCGCTTCAGCCGCATTATCGACGACGATGCGCTCAACGTCCTCAGTCAAAAAATCTCGGACCGTGCGCTCGATCAGGTCAGGCTCCTCAAAAACACACGTGCCGGCGTTCTGGGTTTTCACCCTGTCGGTTATCCCTTCCCAGGTTTGAAGCAGGATGGCCAGGTCGCGGATGAAATAGGCCTTGCGCTGGCCCTGCCCCGCTGTGCGGATGATTACCCCCATGCCGTCGGGAACATTGAGTTCGCGGACGATTTTCTTGAGTCGCGTTCGTTCCTCGCGGTTTTCGATTTTCCGGGAAACGCCGGACTGCTCGGAGTTGGGCAGCAGCACCAGATAGCGTCCCGGCAACAGGACATTCGTTGTCACGCGCGGTCCCTTGGTTCCGATTGGCCCCTTGGTGACTTGCACCGTCAACTCCGTGCCGGAAGGGTATTTCTTCGGAATGTCCTTGTTGGTGATCTTGGATTTTTCCTTTTTGCGCCTGCCCCGATCCACCACGTCGTAGGAGGAATCCAACGGGCTGGGAATAATGTCCCAGTAGTGCAGAAAGGCGTTTTTTTCAAAACCGATGTCCACAAAAGCCGCCTTGAGACCGTCCTCAAGGTTTCGAATCTTTCCCTTGTAGATGCTCCCGACCATCCGCAGATCGTCGACACGCTCGATGGTCAGGTTCTCGAGTTGGCCCTTGACGGTCACCGCCACCCGCGTCTCGAGCGACTCAGCATTGATGAGCACCTCCTTGTGGCTGTGCTTGATGGGGCGGAACACACCCTTGACCTTGCTGACGAACTTTTTTGCGCCGCGCTGCACCTTCTCCTTGACGGATCCGGCCGGTTCTTCCGGCAGTTCCACCGGGGCAAACTCAGCCTGATGCTGGCCGTCTTGCTGTGGCGATTCCTCTTGTGCCGGGTTTTCGCCGTCCACCGGCTCGTTGGTGAGTTGCCGCTGCGCCTTGGCCGACTCGAGGTCGGTATCGGGCAGCAGTCCGTGCGCCTTGTTCTCGGCGCGCACAATCTCACTATGGTGCTGCCGTGTATCGTAAATCTCGTCCTGTGTGGTTTGTATGGTTTCAACATTCGCACGGGCCTTGAGGCTG
This sequence comes from Verrucomicrobiota bacterium, assembly GCA_003972865.1. Taxonomy (GTDB): domain Bacteria; phylum Verrucomicrobiota; class Verrucomicrobiia; order Limisphaerales; family UBA1096; genus UBA1096. Next base: position 4,831 of record QOAX01000226.1, read on the forward strand.
GTGCGATCAGGTCTGCGGTTTCGGCCGCCCGAGGGCTTGAATGACATGCCGCGTCTTCTGCCGCGGCCAAATGCTTTTTTCTCTGCCATGATAACTTAGTATGTGTTTCTGTGTAGTTGTATGTTTTGCAGGACGGCGATGGCGATCAGCGAGCTTAAAACGGATGACCCGCCATAGCTCAACAGCGGCAACGGTATTCCCGTCACCGGCATCAACCTCAGGTGCATGCCGATGTTCACAAAGACGTGGCAAAAAATGAGAGTCACGACTCCCACTGCCAACAATTTGCCCAGGCGATCCCGCGCCAGGGCTGCGGTCTGCATCCCCTTCAGGAGGATGACGGTGTATAACGCCAGCACTGCCATGCTGCCCAAAAAACCTGTCTCCTCCGCAATAACGGAGAAGATGAAGTCGTTGTGAGCCACGCCCCTGGGCAGATAGCCCAAGCGGGTTTGCGGCCCCTGTCCCCACCCTTTTCCTGTCAGCCCTCCCGAGCCTACGGAAATCTCGGCCTGCCTTATGTTGTGCGTGCGCTCTCGCTGCAATGCACGGGCGGCCTTGCGCTCCGCCGGGGTGGCGTTCGGCGGGGCAAAATCCTTGTGAAAGTAAACCAACAACCGTTGGCGCTGGTATTCCTGCAGCGAGATTCTCCAGTCTGCAGGAAAGTAGAGTGCGTTGATGATGACAAACACCACCACGACTACCGAGGCCCCGAGGAATTTCCCCAGGAACCGCAGTGGCACCCCGGCAATGAACATCATCGCGATCCCGATCGGGAAAAACACCAGCGATGAGCCCAAATCCGGCTCTTTTAGTATCAATATGAATGGCAGTGCAGTCATCCCGAGGGCTTTAAGGAACACCCCCGGCATCAACATCTCCTCGTTGGGCCGCGTCAAAAAATCGGCCAAGGCGAATATAAACGCTAATTTCGCAAATTCCGAGGGCTGAATGAGGGTGACCCCCAAATCAAACCAGCGGCGTGCCCCGTGGCGCACCTCGCCGATCCCCGGGATCAGCACCAGCAGCAGCAGCAGTATCGTCACCCAGTACGCGACACGCGACCAGCCGGCCAGACGGTGATAGTCCACCACCACGAATAGGACAGCCAGGGCCAGGCCCACCCCGTAAAAGACCACCTGCCGGAAAAAGTAGGTGTTCAGCAGCGGCTCGATCTCATACTGGTCGAGTGACGCGCTGAGCACAAAGGTTCCCCCGAAAATCATCAGGCCGATCAAGGCGGCAAACATCAGCCAGTCGACCCGCAGCTTGCGGAGATGCAGCAGGATCGTTTCCATCACAGCTTGGCCAAGCGCGGCCCTCCTTTCTTTCGTTCGCGTTCCAGGTCATGTATCGCGCGATAAATCCGCCCGGCGATCGGGGCACAGGTGCTGGCGCCCGACTCGCCGCTCTCCACCATCACCACCACGACATACCGTGGCGACTCCACCGACTCCACCGGCGCAAACGACACAAACCAAGTGATGTGATCGGTGCGGAACAGGCGCAAACCAGACAGGGGATGGAATTTCCCGGTGGGCACCCTCTTCTGCGCTGTGCCGGTTTTGCCCCCGATGGCCAAGCCGAGCACCCACGCCGCTCGACCGCTGCCGTCGCGGTCGGCCACGTCGGCCAGCATCGCCCTGTGCATCAAGTCAACGGTTTCCGGCTTCAGGTTCAGGTCGTCGAGCACCTTCACCGGTATTTCTTGGTTCTGCGCTTGGCCAAAGGCTTGCCGCGAGTCCACCCGCGTCACCAAGCGCGGCTGCAACACCTTTCCGCCGTTGGCCACCGCCGAGGTCATCACCGCCATCTGCAACGGGGTCACGATGATTTCGCCCTGCCCAATGCAGAGGTTGGCCACGTCACCGGGCGCCCAGCGGATTCGGTTCCCAAATTGATTTTTCTTTTTGAACTCACTGTCACGGGCCGGAAAATAACCGCCACTCTCGCGGATGGGACTGGCTAAGTTTCCGGGCAGATTGGCAAGGGTCTTTTGGCCAAGCCGGAAACGGTTCCCCCAGTCGAGCAGGATCCGCTTGCCCTGCCGCCACTTATCTTTCAACGGGCCGTCGGGCGTCAACGCGTGGTGGATGAAGTAGGTGTTGCTCGATAGTTTGAACGCCCTGACGAAATCGTAGTCGCCCGGCGGAGCGGTATCATTCATCGAGTAGTAGGGATACAGCCTGTGATTCTCGAAATGACCGGGATTGTATATCTTTTTAGCCGGATCGATCAGCCCCTCCTCAAGGTAAGCCACGGCGGAAATGAGCTTGAAAATGGAGCCGGGCGGATAAGCCACACCGCCGCTGCCGGTGGCCCGGTTGAGCCAGCGGTTGAGGCGCTCATCGTTCAGCCGGGCAATTTCCTCACGCGAAAACCCGGAGATAAACTTATTGGAATCGAACCCCGGCAGGGACACCAGCGCCAGCAGGTCGCCGGTGTGCGGTTCCATCACCACCACTGCCCCGCGAGTCTCAGGCCCGTTGTCCTGAAGCGCCGCCTCGGCGGCCAACTGGATGTCGCGGTCGATGGAAAGTTCCATGTCGTAGCCCGACTCCGGCCAGACTCTGACCTCCTCGCTGGTTCGGTAACTAATGTTATTGACGCGGATTTTCTTGGCCCCGGCCTCCCCACGCAACAGGCCGTCGTAAATCCCCTCCAGGCCGTCAACGCCGATGTAGTCCGGCAGCCGATAGCGAAACCGGAACGGAATCTCCCGGCCACTGTCCGGGTCGTCGTCGCGCCGCAAATAACCCAGCGTGTGAAACGCCATGTCGCCGTTGGGATAGGTTCGCACCGGGTTGACGGACAAGCCCACCCCCGGCACCGTGTGAATCTGCTCGATGAACCGCGCCACTTGTATGGGCGAAAGATCATGTATCACGGCCATCGGCGTGTAGCGGCGCTTGTAGTAGTGGTTGTGGAATTTTTCGCTGTCGAGAACCAGCGGTTGGCCAAGGCGCAGGCTCACCTGCATGGTCAGGTTGCTCACGACCTGATAG
>QOAX01000227.1 GCA_003972865.1 Verrucomicrobiota bacterium
AGATTTTCATTGAGCAGGCCCACCTGGCTGTGGGTGACATTCAGCCGCGGGATGTTCGCGCCGATGCGTGCGTGCATGTCGGCGAGGTTTTGGATGTCCGTCTGGATGTTGCTCAACGCGGAGGAGGCGCTGGTGGTCGTGTAGATCGCGGAGGAGGCACTGTCAAACGCGCGGGCCAGGCCGGTTGCCGCCGTGGTGGAGTTCAGGTCCAGCGCGTTCATGGTGAACGTGTTGGCGTCGCTGTCGATGGTGACCGCCGTCCCGGTGCCGGCAAACAGCGACACGCTGTTGAAGTCCTTTGTCCCGATGTCGCTGATGTAGTTCTGCAGCTGGGTGAACTCGACCGAGTAGTTCGAGCGATCCGTGTTCGTCTTGGTGATGTCCATGGCAAGCACGGTCAATTCACTCATTCGGTCGAGGGCATGCATCACCTTTTGGGTGAAGCCGTCCTGCGTTTGGGAGAAAGACACCGCGTTGGCGAGGTTATTCATCGCCGCCGAGTTTCGGCTGATTTGTGCGGTGAACCGACTGCTCACCGCCAGTCCTGCGGCGTCGTCTTGTGGTTGGACGATCCGGGATCCGGTGGAGAGTCGTGATAGGGATTTCGTTAAGTTTCGCTGGGAAGTATCCAGCATGCGGGCGCCAGTCATGGCGGCCAGGTTCGTAATGATTACCATTTCGACAAATCCGTTTGTCTTTTACAGCATTGGCATCCGTGCCGCTGATGAACCTTTGTGATGAGTGATTCAAAAACTCTTGAGGAACCGTTCCTCGTGCAACGCCACCATCATCGGCAGCGAACGGTTTTCCTTTAGGGATAAATTGAACTTTTTCCGCCTGGCGGGGCGGAATTACCCTGTTTTCCGGGGGCGTTTGCCCTTTTTAAGCAGCGATCGGAGGGTGGCCAGGTTCGCGATGTCCTCGTGCAGGTCGGGGGACTTGGGCGTCTCGAGGCAGCCGGGTGTGTCGGCGAATCTCGGGTCGTTGACGATGTGGGCGAACGCCTTTTTGCCGATCAACCCGTGGCCAATGTGGTCGTGCCGATCGACTCGCGAATTGAGATCCGTCTTCGAGTCGTTGAGATGAAACGCCAGTACCTGTTCCAGCCCGATCATCTGGCCGACCTCGGCGATCGCGGTGTCCCAGCCCTTGCGCGTGCGGATGTCGTAACCGGCGGCGAAGAAGTGTGCCGTGTCAAGGCAGACGCCGAGCCGCTCCGGCTGTTTGACGCGCTCAAAAATATCGGCGAGGTGGCGGATGCGGTGGCCAAGGCAGGTGCCCTGCCCAGCGGTGTTCTCAAGCGCAATCCTCACCGGCGACTTTTTCGTGGCGCGGAAGATCCCATCGAGCGCCCGCACGATGCGCTTCACGCCCCGGTCGTCGCCTTGGCCAAGGTGTGCGCCGGGATGCAGCACGAGGAACGGCACGCCGAGCGTTGCGGCAATCTCGATCTCCTGCGTGAGCGACTCGATCGACTTGTCGCGGTTGTCGCCGTCCGGCCCGGCGAGGTTGATGAGATAACCGGCGTGGCCGAACACCGTTCCCACGTCGCCCTTGGCCAGCTCGGTCGCGAAACGCTCGGCGTCGGCCGGCTTGGGTGGCTTGCCGAACCACTGCATGTTACTCTTGACGAAAATCTGCGTGCTTTGGCAGTCCACCGAGCGGGCACGCTCGATGGCCTTCCAGGCGCCGCCGGCGGCGGACATGTGGGAACCCAGCTTCATACTCACGCCGCCCGGCTTGGCCAAGCGGCCGGGCAGCATGATCAGCGCACCCCAAGCCGTAAAGCGCCGAGCGGCTGTGCCGAATGCGCTTGGCCAAGGGGGTGGGAGTTTCTACTCTCGGCTGGCCAAGTGAGAGCCCGTGCTCATGACCGACCCGACCCACGAACCGCCGTCCGCTGACTCATCCGGCAACCCCGAAGTCTTCGATGATGTCGTGGTGGGCATTTTTCGCACCACGGAGGAGGGCCGTTACATTTACGCCAACCACCGGTTGGCGGAGTTGTACGGGTACGAGTCGCCGGAGCAGTTGATCGAGGCGATCGGCGACATTGAGGGGCAGCTGTACGTGGAGTCCAAGCAGCGGGATTTGTTCCTGAAAGTCATCCAGCGACAGGGGCGCATCGAGCAGTTCGAGTCGGAGATCTTCCGCCGAGACGGCTCCCGGATCTGGATCTCGGAGACGGCCCGGACGGTGCGGGACGAGTCCGGCAGGGTGCTTTTCTACGAGGGCACCGTGCAGGATATCGTCGAACAGAAGGGAGCCGAGCTGGAGCTGCGCCGGTCGGAGATTTTGTTTCACTCGTTGGTGGAAAACCTGCCGCAGAACATATTCCGCAAGGATGCCGCCGGAAAATTCACCTTTGCCAACAAACGGTTCTGCGGGGAACTGGGCAAGACGCGCCGGGAGATCATCGGCAAAACCGACCTTGATTTTTTTCCTGCTGACCTCGCGAAAAAGTACCGGGAAGACGACATCGGCATCATGGAGAGCGGCGAGTCGCTGGACACGATGGAGGAACACGTCACGCCCGAGGGTGAGAAATCGTGGGTGCATGTCGTCAAGACACCGATCCGCGACGAGGCCGGCCGGTGCACCGGCGTGCAGGGCATCTTTTGGGATGTCACCCAGCAGAGGCGCACCGAGATCGCGCTGGCCCATGAGCGCGACCTGTTGCGCACACTGCTCGACAGCATCCCGGACCGGATTTATTTCAAGGATCGCGACAGCCGGTTCCTGATGATCAGCCGCGCCGTGGCCAAGGACTTCGGGCTCGACGATCCCGGGGAGGCGGTGGGTAAAAAAGACGCCGATTTTTTCAGCGAGGAACACGCCCGGCTCGCGCTCGAGGACGAGCAGGCCATCCTCAGGACTGGCCAGGCTATCATTGGCAAGACGGAAAAGGAAACCTGGAACGACGGCCGTGAAGGGTGGGTGTTGACGACCAAGATGCCGATGCGAAACGCCGACGGCGAAATCGTGGGGACGTTCGGTATTTCCAAGGACATCACCGCCCTGAAAGAGGCCGAGGCCGAACTGGCCCAGGCCCGGGACGCCGCACTCGAGTCGGCGAGGCTCAAGTCGGAGTTCCTCGCCAACACCAGCCATGAGATTCGCACCCCGATGAATGCCATCGTGGGCATGACCGGGCTGCTTTTGGGCACGCCGCTGAACGAACAGCAGCGCGAATTCCTCACCACCATCCAGCAGAGTGCCGACGCCCTGCTGGGGGTCATCAACGACATCCTCGACTTCTCAAAAATCGAGGCGCGCAAGCTGGAGATAGAGGCGGCTCCGTTTGACCTCCGCGAGACGGTCGAGAGCGCCGTGGATCTCCTGGCGGAGCGGGCCCAGAGCAAGGGGCTGCATCTGGCCTGCCTTGTGTTCGAGGATGTGTGGACGAGTGTCATCGGCGACCCGGGGCGGCTGCGCCAGATCGTGACCAACCTTATTGGCAACGCGATCAAGTTCACCGAGCAGGGCGAGGTCACGGTGCGGCTCAGCACCGTTGGCGAGACCGCCCGGGAGGTGACGATCCGCTGCGAGATTGTTGACACTGGCATCGGCATTCCCGCGGAGGCGCAAAAACACCTGTTTCAGCCGTTTACCCAGGGGGACGGGTCGCTCTCCCGCCGATACGGGGGCACCGGCCTTGGATTGACCATCTCCAAGCAGTTGACAGAGATCATGGGCGGCCGGATTGGGTTCGAGAGCAAACTGGGACAGGGATCGAGTTTCTGGTTTGAGCTGCCCCTGCGAAAGCAGCTCGAGCCCGGTCCGGCGGAGGCGCAGCGGCAACTGTTGGCCGGCCTGAACGTGCTGGTCGTCGATGACAACGAGACCAACCACCAGATTCTGCGCCACCAACTGCGCTCTGGGCGGATCAAGACCACCGAGGCCAGCGAGGCGGCTGGGGCGTTGCAGTTGCTCCAGGAGTCCGTCGCCACCGACCATCCTTTTCAGGTGGTCATTCTGGACAGTGAAATGCCGGAGGAGGACAGCTTCGGCTTGGCCCGGGCCATCAAGGACGATCTGCTTTTTGCCGAGTTGAAATTGATCCTGCTGACCCCGATGGAGAATGTATTGCCGCCCGAATCATGGCAGGGAGCCGGCATCGATGACTGCCTCGCAAAGCCGGTCAAGCAATCCCGGTTGCTTGAGTGCATCATTCGCCTGCTCAACGGCGAAGCCGTTTCCGGCGACCGGCCGTCCGCCGATCAACACGCAAGGGTTGAAGCCAAGCCGCTCAGGATATTGGTGGCGGAAGACAACCAGGTGAACCGCAAAGTCATCCTGCTGCAACTCGGGAACCTCGGCTATGCGGCGGACGCCGTGGCCAACGGGCTCGAGGCCGTCGAGGCGATCCGCAAAACGCCCTACGACGTGGTGCTGATGGATTGCCACATGCCGGAGATGAACGGCTACGAGGCCACCCGCGCCATCCGCCAACTCCCGGGACGCACCCGGCAAATCCGCATCCTGGCGGTCACTGCCAATGCGGATCCGGACGAAAAACGCAAATGCCTCGATGCCGGCGTGGATGCCTACCTCATCAAGCCGATCGACCTCGAGCAACTCGGCCAGGCGCTGGGAGGGATCGCCGTCGAAATTGGCGCGGTGCCGGGGGAAGCCGGCTCAGGCGACGCCGACTCCATTGTTGAGGGGCTGCGCTACTTTGGCGATGCCGCCGTGGTTGCGGAACTGATCGATCTTTTTATACAGGATGCCCCGGCCCGGCTGGCCCAGGCCCGGGAGGCGCTGGCTGCCGGCAAC
>QOAX01000145.1 GCA_003972865.1 Verrucomicrobiota bacterium
CGAACACAGCCATTTGCATACGCACAGTCACGATGACGATGGCCACCCGCACGAACGCAACTTCGCCGACATCCAATCGCTCATCACCGACAGTTCGCTCAGTGGTTGGGTGAAGGAAAAATCGATCGCCGTTTTCCGCCGAGTCGCCGAGGCGGAGGGAAAAGTCCACGGTATGTCGCCGGACGAAGTGCACTTTCATGAAGTCGGCGCGGTGGACTCGATCGTGGATATCGTCGGTGGCTGCATTGCGCTCGAGTTGCTCGGCAAACCGCGCGTACTCGCCGCGCCGGTTACCGAGGGTACCGGCTGGGTCGATTGCGCGCATGGCCGCTTTCCGGTGCCGACGGCTGCCACGCTGGAAATCCTAGGCGCGCGCGGTGTCACGGTGAACCAGTGCGATGAGCCGCACGAATTGGTCACGCCCACCGGTGCGGCGTTGCTGGCCGAGTTCGCCGAGTCGTTTGAGCTGATGCGCGGCGTGACACCGGAGCGGATCGGCTACGGCTTGGGCACGCGCGATATGCACACCCGGCCAAATGTCCTCCGTGCCGTGCTTGGCCAAGCGGCTGCCGCGACCGAGGCCAAGCCGATCGACTGGGAGCGCGACACTGTCACCGTCATCGAGACCAACCTCGACGATTTCAATGCTGAGCACCTTGGCCATTTCGTCGGGGCGGCACTGGAGGCCGGCGCGCTTGACGTGTTCCACACGTCGATCCAGATGAAAAAGAACCGGCCCGGCGTGTTGCTCACCGTGTTGTGTGCCGAGGCGGATGCCGATCGCTTCAGCGAAATGATCCTGCGCGAAACCAGCGCGCTTGGTGTCCGTCGATACAATGCCGATCGTCGGAAACTTCGTCGCGAAGTCACCACCATCGACACATCACTTGGCCAGGTTCGCGTAAAGCTTGGTCGCCTTAACGGGGAGGTGGTGCAGGCTTCGCCCGAGTACGAGTCGTGCCGCGAAGTCGCCGCCAAGGCCGGCGTGCCGCTCAAGGACGTTTACGCCGCCGCGCAGAAAGCGCTCGAAAACTAATCACAGTCATGGACGAAAAACTGCTCGAAATCATGTGCTGCCCCGAGACGCATCAGCCCTTGGCCAGGGCCGGCGCGGAATTGATTGATGACCTCAACCAACGTATCCAAGCCGGCACGCTCGTCGATCGCGTTGACGAAAAAGTCGCTGAGCCGATCGACGGCGGCCTCATCCGCGAGGACGGCAAAATCCTGTTCCCCATCCGGCAGGACATCCCCGTGATGCTCATCGACCAAGGCATCCCGTTGGGACAGTAGTCAGCAGACAAACCAAGCGTCTTTGCCCGGGATGTAGCCTTTTTTTGTCAAGTCGGCCTCGATGAGTTCGCGGGCGCCGGCGGCGCCCACGGCGATAATCAGCGGCGTGCCGTGAGGCGGAGGCAGGTCGGTGTCGGCGATGACCGGTATGCCATGAATTCTCGTGCCGATTTTTTTCGGCGAAACCTCGACGACGTGGCGCACATTGAATCCCTCCGCCTGCAGCCAGCGCAGCCACGGCTTGCCGGCTTGGCCCGCGCCCCACATGTCAACCTCGGTTCGGCCTGCGAGTGGCCCGTCGAGGAGGTGCGCCCTGCGACAGCGATCGAAGGCTTCCGGCGAATAGCGCTTGTCGGTGCGGGTCAACCGGTCGCCGGAGTCGATCCAATCAAACAGCACTTCCGGCACCTTGGCCGCCGTGTGCCCTTCGCCAAGCGCGCGGAGGCAGAGGTCGTAATCCTCCGGCCAGACGCCGTCGCGATAGCCCAACTCGAACACCTCGCGCTTGGCCAGAAGCGTCGGGTTCACGATCGGCAACTCGACAAATCGCATGGCGGCAATCCGAGCGGGCTCGATCAGCAAGTTGCTCCACTGCTCGTAACGCTGCATCGACTCAACCGCTTGGCCAAGCGCATCGACGATGCGGACACGGCAGCCGACCATGTCCGCACCGGAGTCGTGCAACAGCGAAAGTTGTTTTTCGAGTCGGGCGGGATGCGAGTAGTCGTCCGCATCCATTCGTGCGATTACCAGCGAGGTCGCTTCAGCGGTTCCGCGATTGGTCGCCGCGCAGACACCCAGCGCGTCCTGCTGAACCAGGCGCAGTCGGGGATCGGAGATTTGACGTACGAGATCCGCGCTGCCATCGGCGGAGCCGTCGTCGATGATGATGAGTTCGAGTTCGCGAAGTGTGGAATCGAGGATGGAACGCGCCGCCCGCTCAACGGTCGCCACCGCGTCGCGCACCGGCAACACCACCGAGACCCGTGGTGGAGTCACTTGGCCGCGCCTGGTTTTTTCCCAGCGGGGATGAAGTCCATCGAGGCGGAGTTGACGCAGTAGCGTAGGCCGGTCGGGTTGGGGCCGTCATCGAAAATATGGCCGAGGTGGCCGTTGCATTTTTTGCAGGTGATCTCAATGCGAACCATGCCGAGGCTGGCGTCGCGCATGACATCGACGGTGTTGTCGATCGACTTGTAAAATGCCGGCCAACCGCAGCCGGAGTTGTACTTGGTTTCGGACAGAAACAACGGCGTGCCGCAGGCTTTGCAGACGTAGGTGCCGTCCTTGAAATGATGATCGTATTTGCCGGTGAACGCCCGCTCGGTGCCTTTTTGCCGGAGGATGCGGTATTCCTCCGGGGTCAGTGTGGCCCGCCATTCGGCCTCTGTCTTAACAATTTTGGCAGGGGCGACTTTTGTTGGTTTCATGATCGGTTCGTGCTGAATCGGCTGCACGGCCTTGGCCGCCGGCTCGGGTTGGGGGTTGATGTTGACGTGGTGAACCGGTTGTCGGCTTGGCTCGGCCTTGGCCGGGGCGGCAGCCCTGGGTGGGCCGGGTTCCGGGGCGGCAGGCGCGGGGCTATGTTCCCCACTGCCGCAGCCAGCCAGTGCCACCGCCAGGGCAACCGTGAAAACCGCATTCTTCATGCGCAAAATCAAAGCACACTACGCCGCGCGAGACAACCTTGGCCAAGCACGGCGGCGAAATGTCGGCTGGTTTTTCGTGGTTGGCCGTGCGTCGTTTGCTTGCCCGGCCTGTTTGCCCGTGTCATTTTCCGCCGCTATGAAAAGAGCCATTTCCTTTTTGGGCCTGCTGTTTGCACTTGGCCAGGCGCAGGCGGTCGAGCGACCGAACATCCTCTGGATTTACCTTGAGGATGTCAGCGGCTGGTTTGGCTGTTACGGCGACAAGGTCATCGAGACGCCAAACATCGACCAGCTGGCGGTGAGTGGCATACGGTTCGACCGGTTTTACACGCCGGCGGGTGTCTGCTCGGCGACGCGCTCGTCGATTATTGTCGGTGCGATGCAGACGAGCTTGGGTATCCACAATCACCGAAGCGGCCGGGCAAATTTCCGAGGTAAAGACTTGGGGCCGGTGTACGACGACATTCGATTGCCCGAGGGCGTGCAGACGCTGCCGGAGATGTTTCGTGCCGCCGGTTACTGGACGTTCAACGAGGGGGGCAAGGATGATTACAACTTCAGGCATGACACCCGCGCGATGTACGACTTCCTGCCAAAAAAAAGCGGCTTAAGTCCGGCAGCATTGGTCGCCGGTGAGTGCTGGAAGGGGCGAAAAAAAGATCAGCCGTTCTTTGGCCAGGTCCAGCTCCGCGGTGGGAAACTGGGCCGGCGTGCATCGGCGGTGATCGACCGCGCCAATGTTCCGGTGCCGCCGTATTATCCGGACATCCCGCTCGTGAGGGAGGAAATCGCGCACCACTACGATTGTTTACTGAAGACCGACGAGCAGGTCGGGCAGATCATCGCAGCGCTCAAGCGCGACGGGCTGTACGACAACACACTGATTTTTTGCTTCAGCGATCACGGCTACAAACTGCATCGACACAAACAGTTTGTTTACGAGGGCGGCATCCAAATGCCGATGATGGTGGCCGGCCCGGGCGTCGCGGCAGGTCAGGTTCGCAAGGATTTGATCAGCGGCATCGACATCGCGCCGGCGTGCCTGTCGGCTGCCGGCATTGACGTGCCGGGGCACATGGAGGGTGCGGACTTTTTGGCCGAGGATTACACGAAACGGAAGTTCGTCGTCGCAGCGCGCGATCGTTGCGACTACACCATCGAGCGGATCCGCGCCCTGGTCACGCCGCGGTTCAAGTACCTGCGAAACTACCTTACGGATCGGCCATTCATGCAGCCGAGCTACAAGGATCCGTGGCCTGTATCCAAAAAGTTTCGCGAGATGATGGCCAAAGGCGAGATGAACGAGACGCAACTGATTTTCTTCGGCCCGAAAAAAGAGCCGGAGGAACTGTACAACCTGGCCAGCGACCCGCACGAGATTCACAACCTGGCCAAGGATCCGAAGTTCAAAAAGCAACTGCAGCGCCATCGCCGGTTGCTCGACAACTGGATTAAAGAGACCGGCGACCAGGGGCTGAAGACCGAGAGTGATCCCGGCCTGTTGGCCGTTCTCAAGCGCTGGGGTGACAAATGCGTGAACCCCGAATACGACAAGGTTAAGCACCTGCTCGAAACCGAAAAAAAGAAATGATTATTTACCACAATCCACGCTGTTCAAAGAGCCGCCAAGCGCTTGGCATCCTGCGGGACAATGCCGAGGAACCGGACGTGGTGGATTACCTCAAGGAGCCGCTAGGCCAAGCGGAGTTGGGCGGGTTGCTGAAGAAGCTGGGCGTGCAGGCGCACGACCTCCTGCGCCCCAAGGAGGACGAGTATGACGAGCTTGGCCTCTCGCAGGACACGCCGGTG
>QOAX01000228.1 GCA_003972865.1 Verrucomicrobiota bacterium
GGTGGTCGGTGATTTTCGGCGCGAACCTCGGGGGCAACCTGACCCCGATCGGCTCCGCCTCGACGCTCGTGGCGGTGACCATCATGCACAAGCACGACCTGCGCATCTCGTTCATGGGGTTCGTCAAAAAAGCCCTACCGTTCGCAATCCTCCATATCGTACTGGCCACGCTGTACGTGCTCCTCGTGCTGAAGCACCTGCCAGGCTGAGCCGTTTATTTCCCGGTGTGGCGGGCGACCTGGAAGATGCCGAACAGTAGCAGGACTGCACCGGCCGGCAGGAGGATGATGCCCAGCCCTGGATCGGCGCCGTGGGTGACCAGGCCGCCGAGAAGGAAGCCGCCCGGGACGAGCAGGGTGGCGGCAGCGAGGCAGTGGGAGGCCAGGACGCGGGCGCCGGCCGGCAGGCTCAGCCGGGGCAGAGAGGCGGCGAAAACGATGTTGAGCACCGACAACAGTGTCCCGTGCGCGTGGCCAAGCCGGAGCATCAGCCGGTGCGTCTCGTTGTCGCCGACATCCATGTACCAGCCGACCCGGAACGCCAGCATTCCCTCGAGCGTGATGCCGAGGCACACGAAGGTGAACAGCGACCACCAGCCAAGCTTGAAATGCCGCCGCTCCTCCGGCGTGGCACTGTTGTTGGCGGCGGGTGGTATCGGGTTGGCCGGGGCGGTCCGGGGCTGTTGGGTGGCTTGGTCGCTGCGCTCGCGTCGGGTTGGTTTATGTGTGCTCATTCCTGGAGGGTTAATGTGTGTATTTGGTTACAGCCTTTGTTTCCTCGCTTTTTAAGTCGAAAACGTGATCACACTTTTCAGTGATGGATGACACGAGAATTAAATGACGCAAATCACCACCATTTCCAGCTGGGATCTGGTTTTGGGCTCCAGATCCAGCCCGGTGCCTCATTGGGGAATTTGTAGAAATCCACGTGTCCATCCCCGAACAGGATGTTGTTGCGAAATTTGCCCTGAACGGTGTGCCAAAGGTATTTTGGGTTGTCCTTGGTGCGGTTCGGATGCCACGTCCAGTCGCCCTGAATGATTTTGTTCGTGGGGCTCCTGCTTATTTGTCCGGATTTTATGGAATGGCGACTTCTATCATTTTTGACACCACAAACCATTTTTACCCTGAATGAATCATGGCTGAATTGTGGCAGATAACTCGTCCCCCAGGCATCATAGCAGTGATTAATGCCATGCAGTGAATCCCCCCTGTCTGACGGGCATAAAAAAGTTCCAACCGACGGGGCATATTTGTTCAGTGGCCTGCGCTGGGGATCGGTCCTGCCGCTGTAGGAATTACTGCTCCCCTTTTTCCCTCCGGAAGTCGCCCAGTCGGTGAGGGATGGATAGAACTCATCATTGTCTCCCGCATACATCATGAACGCCAGGCCGATCTGCTTCTGGTTGCTGATGCACTTGACGTTGTTTGCCTTTGCCTTGGATCGAGCCAGGGCGGGCAACAACAAGCCGGCCAAAATAGCGATGATGGCGATAACCACCAGCAACTCGATGAGTGTAAACCCGCGTCTGGACTGAAAGTTCATAAGATTATTCCTTAAACCTACAATCGCACACGAAGCATAGCAAAATGCGGGAATTGTGTCGAAGGTGCCGAGTTGTCTTTTGTCGTTGAATCGATTAGCCGCATTTTGTGTTACCCTTCACCATCAACCCAATTCATTCCTGGAGGGTCATCGGGCGGTTGTCGCGCTGTCTGGTCAATCGATCGGCGGCATCCTTGAGCGGTTTGCCTTGGTCGTCGAGGAGTAACTCAAATTGCTGGGCGATGCCATGTGGCTTGCCATTGAGCCAAGCGGCTTTTGCGGTGTTGATCTGTTGGGTGCGCTTGGCCAAGGACGCGGTGTAGTCGAACGGCGTGTTGGCGAACTCCGGGTCAGCCATCAGCGCCTTGTGGGCGATGTAACGAACGGCGGCGTAGGGGTCGTCCATTGTTCGGATCAGCCACGGCGCCTGCCAGTTGCCGCCGGATGCCTTGCGAGCCGGTTCACGGCCCATGTTCCAGGCGGCGATGGCGCGCTGGCCGGCGTCGCCCTTGAGCAGCATCTTGAGCATCGCCGAGATCGACTTGTCGTCGTCGTTGAGCGGCGGCTGCCGCTGGCCGAACCACTCGGCTAGGTGTTGGCTGGTCCACTCGAGGGTCTGGTCGAGATGGCAGAGGTTGCAGGCGTTGGGGCGGCCGGTTTTCAACTGCGTCTCGACACTGGGAGAATCGATCTGGTGGCTGCGAATGCCGCTGAGCAGGCCGTAGGTCGTGTGCGGCATGTGGCAGTTGTAGCAGCGGCTGCCGGCGGAGTCGGCGGTGTGGTGTGTGTGTGCGGTTGGATCGTCACGGAAATCGTCGTGGCACTGAAGGCACGCCTCATTGGTTCCCATGCGGGGCGAGAGCTGGTCGTTGATGTCGTGGTAGCCGTGCATCGAGTGGCAGGAGAGGCAGGACATTTTGCCGCGCTGAAAACAGGGTGTGTCGAGCAGGCCGTTGTACTCGCGGCCGGTGACGCGCACCATGCCGTCCGGCCAGAAACGGTCGTTCAACCACTCGTCGCCGGGATGTGGATGACCGTGCTTGGACATGAATGCCCGGGCTTCGCCCTGCTGTTTGGGTTTGGTGCCAGCAAATGTGCTGGCATGCACGACCGTTGTGTTGGCTTTAAGTTCGTTGCCGGGTAGAAAACGAGATCCATTTTTGCGCCAATCCAACATATTCGATGTGAATTGGTAGGAGTGGCACTGGCCGCAGACCTGTGTCGACAACCGGTGGTCGAGAGTCTCTTTACCAGGGTTGAGGATCGCGTGCACCGACTTGCCGGTGAGGTGTGTTACATAGCGATTAGCTGGATTTTGGTAATGGGCTATGTGTTTCTTGGCCGGGCCGTGGCAGGCTTCGCATGAGATACCGAGTTCCGCGATTTCAGTATTCATGGTGCGGGTGCGTGAATCGATACCGGGGCGACCGGCGACCGCGTGACATTTGATACAGATATCGTTCCACTTGGCACCACCGATCGGGAGGTTCGGGTCGTGCAGAAACGTGTCCTGCACCGGTGCCCATTTTTTGTCCGCGATCAGCCAGCCATAAGGGAAGGGGTGTTGCATGTTACCCTTCGGATCGGCTGTCCAATAAACCTGCAAATGGTGTGAACCGGTGAGCATGCTGATGCGCTGCGAATCCGACTTGATGCCATCGGCGCCGAGTGTGCGCACCCAAAATTCGTCCCGCTTTTGCTCGAGGTGCAGCGTCGCTTGGCCAAGCGGCAACTCGGTGCCATGCCATTTGGCCAAAACCGCCCCCGGCTTGGCCAACTGCGTCATCGTGCGGTGATAGCTGTCGTGCCAGCTCTGATACTCGGACGGGTGACAGGCGCGGCAGGTTTGCGAGGAGGTGTAGGCGTTGCCCGGCGCGGTGATCGGTTCGATCCTGGCCTGTACCGGCGTGGAGGCGAGCAGCGCGGCGCGGGAAGCGTCGTTGCGTGAGTCCATCGTGAACTTGAGGAAACCCAGGCCGGCGGTCAGCGCCAGGGGCAACGCCACCAGTCCGGCAACCTTCTGGCGGGTCGCCTGGCCAAGGAAAGGCAGCACTGCGACCATCAACAGGACGACCGGGACGATCACTTCCAGCCCGGGCGAGTCAATGGTTGACACCGCGCCACTCATCACTGGTCAGTCGTTTCCCGCCGGGATGGTGAGCCGGTAATAGCCGCCGGGCAGCGGCAGATGCTCGGCGGGAATCCGGTAGGTGACCGTGCGCTTGCCGTCCTCAGCCGGGAACGCCTGTACTTTGATCCACTCGTCGCCGGCGATGTCAGTGCTGTTCCACAGCACATATGTGCGCCCGGACTGCGCCTCGAAAGAGACGATCATCCATCTCTTGTTTCGTTCATGCAGCGTTAGGTCCACTGCCAGCACATTGTTGGCATCGTCAGGCCGGGTGCCGGCGAGATATTCCTCGAGATTGGTGTGGCCGTCATTGTCCGTGTCGATTGCGGCGTCGCTGGCGTCGTTGGGGTTGAGCCCATACTGGTCTTCCCAAAGGTTGGGCAGGCCATCCTCGTCCGAATCGCCGAGGATCACGTTCGCCCGGCCCGGCGTGGCGCTGTTCGGGAAGAAGACAATCGTGCTAGCGCCGTCGGGGTAGCGCCCCTCGGAGGTGCCGCGGGTCTGCTCGCCGAACAACACCGAGTCGATCACCTTATCCTTGGTGTCGGTGAGCACGATCTCCTCGCCACTGCCGCTGATTCGGAATCCCAGATGGGTCGGCCCGTCGGCGGGGGAATTGTCTGCAGTCAGGCGTAGAAACCCGTTGGGGCCGATGAACGTAAGCGGCGGCATGACGGTCTTGTCCGGTTGGGAGGGGTCGTCGCTCAGTTTCAAGCCGGTGAGCGGGATCGGGAGGCTGGAATTATTGAACAGTTCCAGCCAGTCGTCTCCGTCCTCGGGACGGGCCATCCATTCATTGATCACAAGTGACCTTATAATACCGGTGTCCGACCCGACGTTGGCCAGGCCGGGGGTGGGGGTGTTGAGCGTCCACGGGCCAAGTCCGTCGGGCTCGCGGCCGATCGAGAGATCGTCGGCCTGCGGGCCAAAGCCGATGGCGTCCTGGATTTTCAGTCCCTCGTCGCCCGGCCACCAAAGGGCGATGTTTTGGCCGTCGGCATCGAGTGCGAAGCCGGTGTGCAACCCGGGCGACTCCTTTTGATCATCGCACCAGACAACAAGGTGGCCCTT
>QOAX01000285.1 GCA_003972865.1 Verrucomicrobiota bacterium
AATTCGTGAGGGTGAAAAAATGGTCGGGACGGAGAGATTCGAACTCTCGACCTCCTGATCCCGAACCAGGCGCGCTACCAAGCTGCGCCACGTCCCGACCAAAGGGCCGGGCAGTCTGCCGATGGAATGGGTGCTTGGCAAACGGTTTTTCGCAGCCCTTGATTCACCGTTTTCTTGCGCTGCCGGCGTGCGATCATTGACCCGGGACGATCAAGTGTTTAATGATGCCCGGCCCTATGAACGAGGACATCCGCCAACTGCTGGTTTTACAGGATCGCGACGCGAAGGCCAACCGGCTTGAGGCCGAGCTGGAATCGATCGATCCCGAGCGCAAAAAAACCAGGCGGGAGAGCATCCGGACCCAGCAGGTGTTGGAGCAGACCAAGCAGGATCATATGCAGTTGGAGGTTCGCCGGAAGGATCTGGAGAATGAGGTGGAGTCCCGCAAGGAGCAGATCCTCAAATACTCCCAGCAACAACTCGAGACCAAGAAGAACGAGGAGTACCAGGCGCTGGGCCGGGAGATTGACCACACCCGTCAGGCCATCTCGGAAATCGAGGACCGGGAACTGGAGTTGATGGAGGAGCAGGATGTCTTCAAGACAAAGCTCGCGGAGGCCAAGCGGGTGGCTGAGGAGGCCAAGGCGTCCGAGGCAGTCATGCTCTCCGACCTCGACGAGCGCGAGAAAAACATCGAAAAGGAACTCGACGAACTGGATGAGGAGCGCGAGGAGCTTGTTTCAAAAATTAACAAGAAAACATACGCACACTACGATCGACTGCTCGACACCAAGGGAGGCAGGGTGATCGTGGGCGTGGATCACGGCAGTTGTGGCGGCTGCCACATGAAGCTTCAGGCGCAGGAAATTGTCAACGCCAAGAGCGGACGCGAGATGGTCACCTGCACAAACTGCGGCCGGCTCATCTACTACACGCGGGAAATGATCATGGCTGACGAGCTGGATTATAGTGGGCACCGGCCCGCGGAAAAGTTGTAACCGACGTCACTCAACGGACGACTAGTCAGGCAACCGGCGACATGGCTGGGATGGGAAATTAACAATATGAAACTAAACAAGATAATTGGAATGACGGCCGCCCTGTTGATCGGGGTGGGGACCGTGACCACGAGCCACGCGGCCGGTGAAAAAAATCGCGGCCCCCGTAAGGGTGCCCACGTCAAAAAAGAAGGCGGAGCGAAAGCTCACGCCCAACAGGGTGGCAGGAAAGTGCAAATCTCCCGCAGGGTTGAAAGGATCGGGAAACCGCAACCAGTTCGGAAGACGCAGCGGATCCGCGGCCCGCAGGTCGGCCCTCCGGCGCACATACGCGATATGTGGCGAAAACGCAGACAGGCGGCTCAGCGCAGTGGCCGGGGCCCGCAGGGCGGTCCGCCGGAAGCCGTTGAGCGGATGCGGATGGTTCAAAAACGAGTCGCCGGTTCCCGGCGTGGTCAAGGCCCCCGTGGCCCGCAGGCCCGTGGTGGCAATCGCGGTGGCGCACGCCGTGAGCATTGCGGAAGCAATAAGCGCGGAGGCGACAGGCATCGCGGCGGCAGGAAAGAACACCGCAACAAGCGCGGTCATCGTCGTTAAAGTTGACACGCTTGGCCAAGCGCCCCGAACGTCTGGCCAAGTTTTGATTTACCGGAGGGCAGGCATGCTCTAAAGCGTGCCTGCCTTTTGTTCACCCAGGGGCGTGTTTTTTCCAGTGAAGTTTTTGACAACTAAACAATTGAACTTGGCCAGGGGCTGCCTGGCGCTTGGCCTGTTGGCGTGGATCGCGCCGTGCCTGGCCATGGCGGAGGAAGGGCCGTGGCGCTGGTCCAACCCCCAGCCGCACGGCAACTCCATCCGTGCCATCGCCAAGGGGGACGACTTCTCGATTGAGGTCGGTGACAACGGTTCGATCCACACCAGCCAAAACATGGTGCAGTGGTTCCCCCGCGCGAGCGGAGTGGAGTTGACGCTGCGCGCCGCCGTGTTCTTTAAGGAACAGGCAATCGTGGCCGGCGATGACGGCACGCTGCTTTACAGCGAGAGCGAGGAGCAGTTCGAGCCGGGCGTGTTGGACAAGCCGTCGAGCGGGAACTTTCGCGCCCTGGCGGCCTCGGGCCAGTTGATCGTGGCCGGTGGCGACGACGGCACGCTCTACACCAGCACCGATGGCCGGAAGTGGCGCAGGCGAACCTTCAAATACAGCAACCACATTCACGCGCTGATTTGGACGGGAAACTATTTCGTCGCCGTGGGCGAGGGCGGCCTTGTGGCCACCAGCACCAACGGCAGTTCGTGGACCAAGCGCCAGAGCCGGACCAACCGCGACCTCAACGCGCTGGCCTACGTCAACAAACGTCTCTGGACGGTCGGCGATGACGGTGTCGTGCTGCTCAGTTACAACGAAGGGGTGTCGTGGCTTGCGGCGAGCGCCGGCACCGACAAGAACCTGAACGCCGTCACCGGCACGGCGTCGGAGGTCATCGTTGCTGGCGAGAACGTCGTGCGAAAGGGTGTGCTCGATTTTTTCATGTACTGGGTGGATCTGCTCGGTAACGACGAGGGTGCAAACCCCTCACCGCCACCCGACTGGACCTATTATTGCGCCATTGAGTTGGATGACAAATTCCTGCTCGGCGGCCGAACCGGCATGCTGGTGGACAGCGTGCGCGACGAGGAGGATGACGAGTACCTGTACTGGTTCACCGGCGACGACTCGGTGCGCAACTGGCTTTGGGACATCAACCGGGTCGGTGACCTGATGGTCGCCGTGGGCGACCACGCCACCGTGCTGACCAGCCGTGACGGCGCCTCGTGGAACCTTGAGGTTGCGCCCGAGTCGGCGACTAAGTCGATCCTGCTCGGCGTCGGCGGAACCACGAACCTGCTTGTCGCCGTTGGCAACCACGGCCAACTGCTGACCAGCCACAACTCGTGGACCAATGTCGTGACGAAAAACGACCTTGGCCAGGCGGTGACCAACCGCGTCAACACGCTGGGCGTTGTCTGGGAGGCGGTCGATCCCAAGCCGACCGTGAACGACCTGCAGGGCGTGGCCGCGCTCGGGGAGACGTGGGTCGTCACCGGCGGCAAGGGCACGGTGTTGACGACCAGCGACGGCAAGAAATGGAACAAACACCAGGCGCCGACCACTGGCATCCTGACCAGTGTCGAGGCCTTCAAGGGCCGTTTTGTCGCCACCGGCGAGGACGGTGTCATCCTCACGTCGCCCAACGGCGCCGACTGGACCGGGCAGACTTCCGGCACGGCAGAGTGGATTTATCGCGTGCGTGCGTTCGACGGCCAACTCGTCGCCGTTGGCCAGGCGGGAACCCTCCTCACCAGCACCGATGGCGACACCTGGGCCAGGCGCGAAAGCGGAACCGGCCAGTGGCTCAACGACGTCACCCGGGTCGGCGATGCGTGGTACGTTGTCGGCGCGAACGGCACGGTGCTGACCAGCCCTGACCTCGAGTCGTGGCAGGCCAAGGGCACGATCACCGGCTTGTCGCTTTACGGCGCCTTGGCCAACGACGGCCAGTTGCTGGCCGTGGGCCTCGAGGGAATTATTTTGCGGAAACAAATCGTACCGCGCAGCAGCCCGATCCTGATCCTCTGGGAGCGAGCTGTTGCCGCCGACGGCGAAATCACGAACAACTTCGGCTTTCGCGGCTTTCCCGGCCAACGGTTTTCGCTCGATCGCAGTCCGGACTTGAAGACATGGGAGCCCGGGCCGAATCTGGAGTTGCTCGATGGCTCCGGCGTGCTCGAATACTCGAACACCACCCGCGCGGCGCGGGAGTTTTACCGCGCCAAGCTGCGCTGATCACCCGCCCGGCGTTACGTCGCTCAGCAGCACCTCCATCAGCACCACCGAGTGCGCCGGAACGCGCACGGCGAAGAAGCCGAGCTTGCCGTAAGCCAGGGCAGGCGGAATGTAGAGCATCGCGTGGCCGCCCTTTTTCATCAGCTTGACGCCCTCGGCAACGCCCGGCAGCATTATCGCCAACTCTTTCACCGTGATTTTCAGCGGCGCGGGCCGGGGATTCACCGAGTCGGCAAACACCCGGCCAAACTCGTTCGCCTCGGAGACCAACTCCGCGACAAAATGAAACGTGACCGTGTCGCTGTCTTTCACAAACTCGCCGGTTCCGGGCTTGAGTTCCTCGTAAATGAGTCCCGAGTCGGTCGGCTCGATTTTTAACGCCTCCTGAATTTCCTGCATCTGCCTCTTGGCAATGTCCCGCAGCATTTGGTCGATCGACTCCTCCGTGGCCTCGAACGCCTCCGCTTTTTCTCCCGCACGGATGATCCGCACGCTCTCGATGACGACGTCGGTTGTGGGCTTGCTGGGCCCGCTTACGGCCACGCCGGCGATCGCGTCCACGATATCCAACCCGCCCACCACTTTGCCGAAGACGGAGTGGTTCCCGGCGCGGATGTCGGTAAAGTCCAGCCACGGCGTCGCTGCATGGGTGATGAAAAACTGGCTGCCGTTCGTGTGCTCGCCGGAGTTGGCCATCGAGAGGACGCCCGGGCCGTCGTGCTTGAGGTCGGGATGAAACTGGTCCGGCAGCCAGTAGCCGGGATTGCCGGTGCCGTTGCCCAGCGGGCAGCCGCCCTGAATCATGAAATCCTTGATCACCCGGTGAAAAATCAGCCCGTCAAAGTACGGCTTGCCCGCGGGATTGGCCGGGAACGCCTGCTGATCCTTGCTGTAAAACTTCGTGCCCTCGGCCAAGCCGAT
>QOAX01000265.1 GCA_003972865.1 Verrucomicrobiota bacterium
CCCGGCAAAAACGGCAACGCCCTGCGGTTGACCGGCGACGACGGCGTGAATCTCGGCATCGGCAACTTCAAGCGCACCGCGCCGTTCTCGGTCACGCTGTGGATGAACACGCCGCATCACAAGGAGCGCACCGTTGTTTTTTCCCGCTCGCGTGCCTGGACCGATGCCGGCAGCCGCGGCTACCAATTGCTCCTGCGCGACGGCCACTTGAGCGCGTCGCTGATCCATTTTTGGCCCGGCAACGCCATCAGCGTTCGCACCAAGGCCAAGCTCCCGAAAAACGAGTGGCATCACGTCACGATCACCTACGACGGCTCGACGCGCGCGGCGGGATTGAAGATTTTTGTGGATGGCAAGCCGGCGGAAATCGAGATCGTCAAGGATCACCTATACAAGAACATCACCGGCGGTGGCGGTGACACGATCGTGATTGGGCAGCGATTCCGCGACGTTGGGTTCGCGAAAGGACTCGTCGATGACTTCCGCGTTTTTGATCGCGAATTGACTCGCGGCGAAGTCGCCCAGATTCACGACGGCGACACTTTGGCCAACCTCCTGGCCAGGCCGGCCGATGGGCTTGGCCAAGCGGAACGCGACACGCTGCGTGACTATTTTTTGGCCACCGCGAGCGAGCCGCACGCTGCGCAGTTGGCCAAGCTGCGGGCCGCCCGTGAGAGCGTCACCAAGCTGCTCGACGGCAGGGGCGAAATCATGGTGATGGAGGAATTGCGGCTGAAGCCGCGCTCGACGTTCGTGCTGAATCGCGGCGTTTACAACGCGCCGGGTGAGCGTGTCGGGGCGGTCACGCCGAAGTCGCTTTCACCATTCCCGAAGGACGCGCCGCGCAACCGGCTCGGCCTCGCGCAGTGGCTGGTCGCCCCGGACAACCCGCTGACAGCCCGCGTGGCGGTGAATCATTTTTGGCAGCTTTGTTTTGGCCAGGGGCTGGTGCGCACGCCGGAGGATTTTGGCACGCAGGGCAAACGACCGACGCACCCCGGGCTGCTCGACTGGCTGGCGAAGGATTTCACCAGCAACGGCTGGAACGTGAAGCGGCTGCTCAAGCAGATCGTGATGTCCGCCACGTACCAGCAGGCGAGCGAGACGCGCCCGGCACTCGAGGCGCTTGACCCGGAGAATTTACTGCTGGCCCGCGCGCCGCGTTACCGGCTTTCCGCCGAGATGATTCGCGACAACGCCCTGGCGGCGAGCGGGCTGCTGAGCCGGCGCATGGGCGGCGCGGGCGCCAAGCCGTACGACTTGACCGAGTCGTTCAAGCCGATGGGCCACGACAAGGGCGAGGGGCTGTATCGCCGCAGCGTGTACACGTTCTGGAAGCGCACCGGCCCGGCGCCGGTGATGATGGCGCTCGACGCGGCCAAGCGCGACGTCTGCCGGGCCAAGCGCGAAAACACCGCCACGCCGCTGCAGGCGCTGGTGCTGCTCAACGGCCCGCAGTTCGTCGAGGCGGCGCGAACGCTCGGCGAGCGGATGGTGCGCGAGCACGGTGACAACGTCGGCGCCATGGTGCGCGACACGTTCCGCACGCTGACCAGCCGCGAGCCGTCCGTCCGCGAGGCGGCGCTGCTGCGTCGGCTGCACGACGAGCAGTTGGCGGTCTTTGAAAAGGACGCCAAGGCCGCGGACGCGTTTTTAAGCGTGGGCGAAAGCCGCCTGGCCAACGGCTTGGCCAAGCCACGGGTGGCCGCCGCGGGCATCCTGGCCAAGGCGCTAATGAACTTTGACGAGTCGGTCGTGAAGCGTTAACTTGTTTTTTTACTGCGATGAAATCACCGTTTTGCACAGGGTTTGAATCGACCGTCGGCATGAGTCGGCGCGGTTTTCTGAATTCGTTCGGCATGGGGCTGGGCGGGATCGCGCTGGGCAGCCTGCTCCGGCCGGGCGCGCTGCTCGGTGAAGCGGCCGGGCGTGGCATGATGGGTGCGCCGCACTTCGCGCCCAAGGCCAGGCGCATCATTTACCTGTTCCAGAGCGGTGGCCCGTCACAGCTCGACCTGTACGATCCCAAGCCGACGCTGATCGAGAAACACGGCACCGAGCTGCCGGAGGCGATTCGGCGGGGCCAACGGCTCACGGCGATGTCCGGCAACCAGGCGTCGCTGCCGCTGGTCGGGTCGCCGTTCAAGTTTGCGCCGCGCGGCCAGAGTGGTGTCGAGATCAGCGACATGCTGCCGCACATCTCCGGCATCGCCGATGACTTGTGCCTCATCCGCTCGATGCACACCGAGGCGATCAACCACGGCCCGGGCGTGACGCACATGCAGACCGGCTCGCAGTTCCCCGGCCGGCCGAGCATCGGCGCGTGGCTCAACTACGGGCTGGGCCGCGAGAACGACAACCTGCCGTCGTTCGTCGTGATGGTGACCAAGGGCAAGGGCGGCCAGCCGCTCGTGTCGCGACTTTGGGGCAGCGGCTTTTTGCCGTCGGAAAATCAGGGGTTGCGATTTCGTTCCGGCGCGAACCCGGTGCTGCACCTGCAAAACCCGGACGGCATCGGGCGCGACAGCCGCCGGCTGATGCTCGACCGCCTGCGCGAACTGCACGAGCTGCAGCTCGGGGCCAACCCTGACGCCGAGATCGAGTCGCGCATCGCTCAGTACGAGATGGCGTTCCGCATGCAGGCGTCGATCCCGGAGGTGACCGACCTCTCCGGCGAGCCGGAGCACGTGCTGCGCGCATACGGCGACGACGTGAAAAAGCCGGGCACCTTCGCCGCAAACTGCCTGCTGGCCCGTCGCCTGGCCGAGCGCGGCGTGCGCTTTATCCAGCTGTACCATCCCGGCTGGGATCAGCATGGCAGCCTGCCGGGCGGCCTGCGGACGCAGGCCCGCGAGACCGACCAGCCGTCCGCCGCGCTCGTTCGCGATCTCAAGCAGCGCGGCATGCTCGACGACACGCTGGTGATCTGGGGCGGCGAGTTTGGCCGGACGAATTACTGCCAGGGCGCGTTGGGCAAGGACAACTTCGGGCGCGACCACCACGGCCGCTGTTTCTCGCTGTGGATGGCCGGCGGCGGCGCGAAGGGCGGCACCGTCGTCGGCCGGACCGACGACTACGGTTACAACGTCGTCGAGGACGGCGTGCACGTGCACGACTTTCACGCGACCCTGCTGCACCTGCTGGGCATTGATCACGAGCGGCTGACCTTCAAGTATCAGGGCCGCTATTTCCGCCTAACCGACGTCCACGGCCACGTCGTCCGGGGCGCCTTGGCATAACGTCGCCCGCTTGGCCAGGCGCGCCACCGATGACGATCCCGAATTACATCTCGATTTTCCGGCTGATGCTGGTGCCGGTGTTTGTGATCTCCCTGCTCGACTACGCTGACACGGGCACGAAGCTGAGCTGGTGGACGGCGGTGGCGGCGTATCTGGTGGCGGCGATCAGCGACGGGGTGGACGGCTACATCGCGCGGCGTTTCAAGCAGCGCAGCGAGCTGGGCGCCTTCCTCGACCCGATGGCGGACAAGCTGCTGCTGGTGTCCGGCCTGGTCGTACTAAGCTTCTCAAGCAAAAATCTCCCCCAGTTACCGATCTGGATGATCGGGATGGTATTCGGGCGGGACCTGTTTTTGCTGCTTGGTTTTTTTGTGATCACCTATTGGTGTGGCAAGATGAAGATCCAGCCGCATTTTATCAGCAAGTGCGCCACAGTATTGCAGATGGTTGTGGTTGCTTGGGGGGTGCTCAGCCGAGAGAGAGGACCAGTTCAGCCTGAAGACTGGTTGTTTTGGTGGTGCCTCGCGGCGACGGTTTTCACCGGCTCGACGTTCCTGATCTATTTCCCGGCGGGGATGAAGCAGTTGAGGGCCGTGCCGGCCAGCGCCCCGAGCGAGGACCAGTCGAGGCGGCTGGTGCGGCTGGATTTCGAGGTCGACCCGTCAACCCGCGTGGGCGGCGCAATAACATCCCGCGCCGAAAAGGACGAGGGAGCGTAACCTCCCCTTGACTCCGGGTGTATGTTGTTTTTTCTTTTGAATGTGATGAGAACGATTTGGTTGTTGGGGATGGTGGCTGTCGCTGGATCGGCCTGGATTGGGACGGCGCATGGCGAGCATGGAGAGGGTGAGGGTCACGACAGCGGCGGGCTGGAGTTTGCGCTGAAGCCGAAGGGGCTTGGCCAAGCGGGGCAGTTTCAATTCAGTGTCGATGGCCCGGCGGTGAACTACTTTGCCCGGTTTCTCGGCGACGGCTTTCACGTGGAGAGTTCCACCGACCTGAAGCAGTGGCACGATGTCGAGCTGCTGAAGGCAACCGACGAGGAGACGGTATTTCAGGACGGGGGCGACCCGGCGAGCAGCCGATTTTATCGTGTGCGCTACGAGGGCGGCGCGTCCACCTGGGGGATCATCCGCGATCGCATTCTTGGCCCGAACTGCGCCGGTTGCCACAGCGAGGGCACGACGTTTGCCAGGCAGTCGAAGCTCCTCCTCACGCCGGATGCCGCCTACGGGCAGCTCGTCAATCGCAGGCCGGCCAACACTTACGCGCTCGAGGACGGGCTGGAACTCGTCGGCACCGAGGGGCTGGCAAGCGTCGGCAAAAGTTTTCTGTGGGAGAAAATCAACACCGCCGAGAGGCAGCATTTTTACGACGACCACCCCGGCTACGGCTCGCTGATGCCGCTGCGCATGGATCCGCTGACCGACGGCGAGCTGAAGTTCATCCTGCAATGGATTCTCGAGGGCGCGCCGGAG
>QOAX01000040.1 GCA_003972865.1 Verrucomicrobiota bacterium
CCTCGAGGTGAAGGGCGAGAACCCGTTCAAGACGCGCGCCTACCAAAACGGCGCGCGCACTCTCGAGAGCCTCACCGAGCCGTTGGCCAAGCTCGTCGAGGAGGAACGCCTGGGCGACATCAAGGGCATCGGCAAGGCGTTGGCTGAGAAGATCACCGAGCTGGCCACCACCGGCCGCCTCGCCTATTACGACGAGCTCAAGGCCTCGATCCCCGACGGCCTCATCGCCATGCTCAACATCCCCGGCTTGGGGCCGAAAAAGGTCAAGGCCGTTTACAGCAAACTCGGTATCGAGACCGTCGAGGCACTCGAGCAGGCATGCAAAGACAGCCAACTCGCCGAGCTGCCCGGCTTCGGCAAAAAGACCGAGTCGAAAATCCTCGAGGGCATTGAGTTCCGCCGCAACTACGCCTCGCACCACCACGTCAGCGCCGCCCTCAACCTTGCCGAACCCATCCTCGAGCAGCTCCGCGCCCATCCCGACGTCATCCGCTGCAGCACCGCCGGCAGCCTGCGCCGCCACAAGGAAATCGTCCGCGACATCGACTTCCTCGTTTCGTCGAACCCCCCTGGGTCGATCATCGAGTTTTTCACCGGCCAGCCGGGCATCCTTTCCGTCTCAGCCAGGGGCGACACCAAGGCCAGCGTCATTCTCGAGGGCGGCATCCAGGGCGACCTGCGCGTCGTCAGCGACGCCGAGTATCCGTTCGCGCAGGCCTACTTCACCGGCAGCAAGGAGCACAACATCGCCATGCGCCAACGCGCCATCGCCCGCGGCCTGCGCCTCAACGAGTACGGCTTGTTCAAAAGCACCGAGGAAACCCGCGACCCCAAGCTGCGGCTCGACTGCAAAACCGAGGAAGACATCTTCGCCGCGCTCGACCTTGCCTACATCCCGCCGGAGCTGCGTGAGGACAAGGGCGAGTTCGACGCCGGCGAGGCGGGCACCATCCCGCGCCTCATCGAGTGGACCAATCTCAAGGGCTCGCTGCACAACCACTCGAACTGGAGCGACGGGGCCGAGTCGCTCGAGGAGATCGCCGACTACATGAGCGAACTGGGCTGCGACTACTGGGCCATCACCGACCACTCGCGCGCGTCGTTCCAAGCCAACGGCCTCGACGAAAAACGGCTCCGCAAACAGATCGTCGAGGTCGAGCGCGTCAACCAGCAACTCGAGGCCGACGGCAACCACTTCCGGCTGCTCAGCGGCATCGAGGTGGACATCCTCAAAACAAAACTCGATTTCGACGACGACCTGCTCGCCGAGCTCGACGTCGTCGTCGCCAGCCTGCACGTTGCCGGCAGCAACGAGGCCGACAACACCCAGCGCCTCATCGCCGCCGCCGAGAACCCGAACGTCCACATGCTCGGCCACCTCACCGGCCGGCTGCTGCTCCGCCGCGAAGCCTATCCCATCAACCAGCACGCCGTCATCGACGCCTGCGCCGCGACCGGCACCTGGCTCGAGCTCAACGCCAACCCGTACCGGTTTGACCTCGACTGGCGCCTGTGGCAGCACGCCAAGGCCAAGGGAGTGAAGTGCGTCATCAACACCGACGCCCACCGCAACGAACACGCCGGTTTTCTGCGCCTGGGCGTCGGCATCGCCCGCAAAGGCTGGCTCACCGCCGCCGACGTCATCAACACTCTCCCCCTGCCCAAGCTCCGCAAGGAACTCGCCAAAAAGCGAACCGGAAAATCAAAATAAGCGATTTATAACCAGTCACGTTTATCTTGTGCAACACGCCCGACCTCTTAGCGATGGAAATGAGGATGTGAAAATAATAGGTATTTTTTCATCCGAGCGTAATGCGATCGATGCAATTGATTCTTTGAAGAAAAAAAAGGGCTTCTGCGATTCCAGAGAAAATTTTCGATCGACGCGCACAAGTTGAATCAAGTTTGGTGGTCTGAGGGATATGGGATTTCTTAGATTGTCGTTCCTGAATATCGGAAAGGCCCGGTTCTTGTTATTGACAAGTCAAAGAGACAAAACCGCTTGGCCAAGCGCTAAGAATGGATAACGTCATCGGATCAATACGAGGATCGAGAGTAGGATGAACACAGTTCTGCCAACTATGATCATCATCGTGCTGGGAAGCTTCTTGGGCTTGGCCCTGCACCGGCTTCGGTGGCCCCTCCTTTTTCGCTCAGGAGCGGCAGCATTACTTGCGACCTTGGTTTGGGTTTGCGGGACTTACTTGCTCATGTGGATCAACGCTCCCGATGAACTGGGGCCTCCCTTGGCAGAGCCGATACTTGTGACATTTTTCGTGGCTTTGGTGCCAGCCTTGATCGTCGATAGATTGATCCGCCAAAAGGCTTACTGAGCGCTTGGCCAAGCACTTGGTTTTTTAATCGAGGGAGTGGCGGCTGCGGAAGGCCAGGTACACTGCGCCGCCGATGAGGCTCCACATCAGGCTGCCGGCGAAGGCCAGCAGTGAGAGCGACAATGCTGTCTTGGCCTCGATGCCGATCGCGGTAGCGCCCAGCAGCCACACATAAAGATTTTCGCGGACACCGATGCCGCTGGGCGTGATCGGCAGCGCGCTGATGCAGATGATCGCCGGGACGATGAGCAGCAGCACGCGGAAGTGTTCGCCCATCGGCAGGCCAAGCCCGAAGCCAAGCGCGACAATCTGCAGCACGCAGGCCAGGCTGAGCAGCATCGACCAGCCGAGCACTCGCGGGAGGAAGCCGGGCTTTTCGCCGAAGGCGTGGCACGCCTCGATGCAGCGAACCAACACGTCGCCCTTGGGCAGCTTGGCTAGGAGCGCCTCGAACTTCAGGCGAGGTTTCGTCGGGCCACCCCAGAACGAAAGGACCACAACCAAGCCGCTCACGAAGAGCATGCTGAGGACGACGAGCATCACGGCCATGAAGCGTTGCTGGCTCATCACGACAGCCCAGTTGGCCAAGGCCATCAGCGTAACAAAGAGCAGCATGGCGAACAGGCCCAGCAGCCGATCGACGATCACCGTGGTCACGGCTTCGGCTTTTTTGTGATGGGTCTCCGCAGCAGCATAGTACGCCTTGAGCAGGTCGCCGCCGGTCGAGCCAAGCAGGAAGGAGTTGAAAAAATGGGCAACCAGCGAAATGCCGGCAGCGCGGCCAAAAGACAATTGCAATCCCTGCACCGCCAACACCAAACGCCAGCGAACCACTCCGATGAAAATCGTTGTACCCATGAAAACCAACGATGCCAGCAGCCAGCCGATGTCCACGCCGGAAATGGTTTTCCACAAACCAGCCGGGCCGATCGTCCAACTTTCCCGCACCTGTTCACCAAACGACAGCCTGGCCCAGTCTTTGACTTGCAGTTCAGCTTCACCGGCGAAAATAACGTTCAAAATCCACGCAACCAAAACCAGGCAGACGGCCAGTTTTAAAACGAATTTCAGTGCGTTGGACTTGGAGTTCAATCCTCTCCCCAGATCGATTTCAGGTGCGCCACCCCCTCCCTTGCCTCGTCGGCATTGAGGCTCGGGCTTATCTCGAAGACCTTGATGTGCTCAGGCTTCACGACATGCTTAAGTCCCTCGAAATCAATCATTCCCTGACCGGGCGGGCGGTGGTCACGGGCCGGAAACTGCACATCGTGCAAATGAAATCCGGCCAGGCGTTCAGTCATCGACTCCAAGTGCAGCCGGTGATGGATAAACCCCAGGTTCTCCTTGATTTGCGCGTGGCCGATGTCGTGCCAGTAGCAGATGTTCGGGTCATCGAAGCGCTGGAAGAAAAAGTCCCAGTCGGTGTCGATAGGTATTTCCTCCAGCGACTCGCGAATCTCGATACCGAGCATGATTTTTCGAAGCCCTGCCTGCTCAGCAATGCGCTCGAGCATCTCGTAGGCGAATTCGTAGTACTTGCCCTTCTTTTTCTCCCGCTTAACCTCGGCGGCTTGGCAAAGTTTCTGGTATTTTGGCGTGTCCTGTTTTCCCGCCTCGAGTAGGTCGATCAGCTTGTCGGTGTAGTTGCGCATGTCGATCTCGCCCATGTGCAGCACGATCAGCTTCGCTCCGAGTTGGTCCGCCATCTCGATCGTTTTCATCGTGTGCTTGTAGGCGTTGTCCCGCTCGCGCGAGTTCGTGGATGAAAACTTGAAGAGATTTGGGTTGGCGTGGTTACATCCGATTGGCAAAGGACAAAAGTTGTGCAGTGTGGAAATCTGGATCACCCCCGCCTCGGCCGCCTCCATGATGCCAGGGACGAGGCTCAGCCGGATGCCGTGGCTCAACTCCGCGTACTCAAAGCCAAGGTCTCGGATTTCCTCGAGCATCTCGCGGCCATTCGTGTGGCGGTGGGAGTTCCAGCAGGTGGAGAAGGAATACATGTCGCGGCAAAAAAATAGCCGGAAGCTGACTCACCCGGCAACTTCCGGCAAAAAAAATTGGTAGGATCAGGCGTCCGCGTAGCGTGTCTTCAACATCTGCGTGAACTTGGCCACCTTCATCTTGCGGCGTTTGCGCATGCTTGGCTTTTCGTAATAACGATTGTTGCGTGCGTCCTTGATCACGTTTTCACGATCGAGCCGCTTCTTCAGGCGGCGCAACGCCCTGTCCAATGGTTCGCCTTTTCTGATGCGTATTTCAGGCAAAAGAGATTCACTTCCTTTCCAATCGCCGAGCGGCAGGAATGTTCCCGGCTCCGGCAGCAAGGCGGAG
>QOAX01000256.1 GCA_003972865.1 Verrucomicrobiota bacterium
TCAGCGCCCATGAGAGCGCGGCGGCACCAGAGCAGTTGGAACGACGATGGAAGTTCGTAGCGGATAATCTGCAGCGGGTGGTAAAGGGCGGGGAGCCAGAAAATCAGGTTTTTCTCGGAACGGCGGCGCGTCTTTAAATAACTGTTTGAGTCTGATTGATGTTTCACTCGCGGGAGCGCAGTGAAACATCGCCGAAAAAAAACCCTGGCGCCGTTATTGCGACGCCAGGGATGATAGACCTTCGAGGGTTAATGGGTCATGCAAACCACCAACGTTCGGCCGCTTTGCATCCATCCAGTTCCCAGTTGCCGCCGATCACATCAGGCAACCCCACCTTATCGGTGGTTGCAAAGACATCACTCAGGAACAGCGGCAGCACGGTGCCACCGTCGTTATGCACGATGCGTTGCATCTCGACATAGATAGTACGTCGCTTGGCTTGGTCTGTTTCGACTCGACCCATTTTCAGCAACTCATCAAACCGCGCGTTTTTCCAATGGGTGTCGTTCCAAGCCGCATCGCTGGCGTAGACGGTGGAGAACATCATATTCTCGGTCGGCCGACCGGACCAATAACATGCTGAGAATGGTTTCTTCATCCATACATTGGACCAGTAACCATCATCAGGCTCTCGCACGACCTCGACGTTGATACCCGCATCAATGACGTCGACGCCTGCGGCCGCAGCGGCATGAACCACGCGGGAGCGGGCATAAAGAAGGGGTCGCCCGCTGTAACTGGCCCCCGGACACCTGGTGCGGGTAACGCTCGCCGAAATGATCGGGGTCAGGCAGTTCCAACTGCCGGAAGAGCTCTCGACCCCGTTGGTCGGCTTCGCTTGTCGTCATTCGACCATGCTGAACGGATGTTTCGGAGAATTGGTCGATCAATCGATGAGCAGGGTTGAATGCGGCAGCCGCACTCTGGGCAACGTAAGAGATCCGCACCCCCCGAAGTTTTCGTAATTCCACCTCCGGCAACGTCGAGAGTTCCTGGCCCTGGAATCGAATCGATCCCGAGACGATCCGGCAACCCGGCTTGGTATAGCCGAGCGCTGCCAGACCGAACGTAGACTTGCCGGCGCCGGACTCCCCAATCAACCCGACAATTTCCCCTTTCTGCAAGTTAAGGCTGAGACCGTTGACGATCGGTTTCCAGATTCCGTCGATCTCTGCCTCGATCAGGAGATCTCGAATTTCCAGCAAATTCTCAGCCATAAAGTTGCCTCACTGACCTTCGCGCAACCCGCTCGCCTTGTTGACCAGCCAGTCCACCAACAGATTAACACTGATGGTTAAAAGCGCAATGCAACTGGCCGGCACCAGGCCGTGATAGAAACCCCAGGCAATGCCGTCTGCGTTACCGCGAACCATCGCACCCCAGTCCGCGAGCGGCGGCTGCAGTCCGAGGCCGAGGAAACTAAGCCCGCTGATTAATAGAAACACAAAGCAAAAGCGCAATCCAAATTCTGCCGCCAAGGGTGTCAATGCGTTCGGCAAAATCTCGCGACGCATGATCCACCACAGTCCCTCGCCCCGCAGTCGTGCGACCTCCACGTAGTCCATGATCTCGATGTCCATCGCGACGGCTCGTGCAATCCGGTAGACCGGCATGGCATAAACTAGTCCAATCACCGAAATCAGCACCGGGATCGAGGTCCCGACAGCAGAAAGTACAATCAGGGCAAAGATCAGTGTCGGAATGGAGATGATGATGTCGACAAATCGGCTCAGTAATTGATCCACCCATCCTCTCATGGTCGCAGCCAGAAATCCCAGCAACCCCCCAACCAAAAATGCCAAAGCTGTCGTAAGGAGGGCTAAGGAGATAGTATTTCGCGCACCGTAAACCAATCGACTCAACAGGTCACGACCGATCTGATCGGTTCCGAATAAGAATGTCCCGCCAATGGGTTCCCAAACATCTCCGACGATCTGGCTCTCGCCGTACGGCGCTATCCATGGCGCAAACAGAATGCACAAAGCGAATAACAATAGGATGAGCAAGCCGATGCGCGCACTCCAGGGCAGTCGACCGATGGCTTTGAAGAAACTCATCTCCACTTATCCTCTATGCCGCAACCGCGGGTTGGCAAATATTGAGAGGATGTCCGCCAGCAGGTTGAGCAGCACATAGGTGGCGGCAAAAACCATTGCGGTCCCGCGTACCATCGGCATGTCGCGAAACAGGACAGAGTCCACCATCAAGTACCCCAAACCCGGGTAGACGAAAACCACTTCCACAATCACCACCCCGACCACCAACCAGGCCAGGTTCAAAATGACCACCTGAATAATCGGCGCCCATGCATTCGGCAGCGCATGCCAGATGATAATTCGAGCAGGACGGATGCCTTTTAGCTTGGCCATCTCGATGTATGGGCTTGCCAAAAGATTGACAATCGATGCACGGGTCATTCGCATCATGTGGGCCAACACCACCAGCGTCAGAGTCAACACGGGTAATGCTGAGACCTTCACTCGTTCGAAAAACCCCATGAAGCTGTCAACGTTAGAAATCGCTGGAAATATCTGAAAATTCACCGCAAGCACCGCCATCAGAATGTAAGCAACAAAGAATTCCGGTACCGAGATGGCGCTCAACGTGGTAATAGAAATGACCCGGTCGAAGGCTGTATTTCGATACAAAGCTGCTAATACACCGAGACCGATGGCAAGCGGCACCGAGATCAGTGCCGACATCCCGGCCAAAAATAGCGTGTTGCCAATCCGCTTGCTGATCAGCTCGGACACCTCCCGCCTGTTGGCGAGGGAAATGCCCATGTCCCCATGCAAGAGATTCCAGAACCACTCCGCGTAGCGAATGTGGACGGGTCGATCGAGATTCAACTCCGCGCGGCAAGCAGCAACAGTATCTGGGTGGGCCATCTGACCCAACATCTCAGTACAGACATCACCTGCCAGGAATTCGATGCCGACAGTGATCAGCAGGGAGATTGCGAACAGCGTCAAGAGGCCGAATCCGAACCGCTTGATGATCATACCCCACAACTCGCTATCCACTGTGTCGGCTCCTTAAGAAAAAGTGGCCAGGGTAGAAACCCTGGCCACTTCGTCAATGCCTCATCTGGTAGATCAGATTACCGTATCAAGCAAACCACCATCGCTCACAACTCCGGCAACCATCGAGTTCGAAGTTACCAGCCAGATCACCATGGGCCAGTTTATCGGAACGTGCATCGACGTTATTGGCGAAACAAGGAATCACGGTCCCCCCTTCGTTGTGGAGGATTGTCTGCATCTCTACATAGATATCACGGCGCTTGGCTTCATCAAGCTCAGCCCGACCCATGATCAGGAGTTCCTCGAATCGTGCATTGTCCCAGAACGTTTCCGACCAGTTACCGCCGGCCTTGTAACCGATGGTAAACATCCAGTCGGCCGTCGGGCGACCGCTCCAGTAACTCGCCGACCAAGGAACTTTCATCCAAGTGTTCGACCAGTATCCATCCGCGGATGCCCGTGTGACCTTGATGTTGATGCCAGCGGCCTTGGCGGATTCTGCATAAAGTGCCGTCGCATCCACCGCACCGGCAAAGGCTGCGTCCGAGGCATGGATCTCAACATCGAGACCACCATAGCCCGATTGAAGCAAATGCCACCTGGCCTTATCAGGATCGTATTGGCGCTGCGGCAGCTCAGTAGCGCAATAATTCTGGGACACACTGATTGGATGGTCATTACCCAATGAGCCGTAACCCCGAAGCACGGTGTCCACGAATGTTTGGCGATTGATTCCCAACTTCAGCGCCATCCGAACGTTGTTGTCGCTGAACTTACCTTGACGAACATCCATTGGATACGTGAAATGCTTGGTTCCGGCGACTTGAAGCACCTCAATGCCGGGTTTCTTTTTCAACATCCCGACCGTTTTCAGGTCAGTTCTTGCTATCGCATCAACCTGGCCAGTTGCCATTGCATTCATTCGAGCGGCTGCATCATTAATCGCGATCAAACGACACTCATCGAAATGCCCACGGCCTTCTTTCCAATAATTAGGATTGCGAATCAGATGCGTGCCAACACCCGGCTCGAAACTCTTGATGCTGTATGCTCCAGTACCATCCCCTGCTTCCCAATCGATATTGCCACTGCTGTCAGCAGGCCCTATCAGGATATGGTAATCACTCAGCAAATACGGAAAATCCGCGTTCCCAGATTCAAGTTCAAAGATTACTGTATTTGGGCCATCCTTTCGAACG
This sequence comes from Verrucomicrobiota bacterium, assembly GCA_003972865.1. GTDB lineage: Bacteria > Verrucomicrobiota > Verrucomicrobiia > Limisphaerales > UBA1096 > UBA1096. The sequence continues at coordinate 4,223 of QOAX01000256.1, forward strand.
TTACCCATAGACTTTGCTACGGCGTTGGCAGCTGAGGTAGAGCCCTCGCGAGAGTGCCACGCAATTGATGCGATGACGTCATCTGCATCCAGTGTTTTACCGCTATGGAATTCGACGCCTTGTCGGAGTTTAGCCACCCAGGTCTTCGCATCCGCAGAAGGCTCGAGACTCTCAGCCAGTTCAGGAACCGCCTGTCCCTTGGCATCTACTTCGACCATCGCATTCTTAACAGCGCCCTGATTCATAGTAATCATGTAATGGTCACTGTTGAGACCTGAATCGAGGGTATCCCCGGTATTCGCGGCTGGCAATCCCACGCGGTACACGCCACCTTTCTTTGGCGCCGCCTGGGCAGC
>QOAX01000205.1 GCA_003972865.1 Verrucomicrobiota bacterium
GGCCAAGCGCCGCCGACTGGCCGTCGTACCGGCACGACAACCAGCGCAGCGGCATCACCGCCGAGACGCTCAAGCTGCCCCTGACCAGGCGCTGGCAAATGATCCCGGTGCAGCCGCCCTATCCCGCCTGGGCCAAACCGGCCAAGTTCGACTTTTACGTTTCGCCGCAGTCCCGCAAGCCACTCGTGCACCGCCTGGCCTATGACCATGCGTACCATGCCACCGCCATTGGGGACCGCGTTTATTACGGCTCCTCCGCCGAGCACACGGTGCACTGTCTCGACGCCTACAGCGGGAAGGAGAAGTGGGTGTTTTTCACCGATGGCCCGGTGAGGTTTGCGCCGTCGATTCATGACGGACGGGTTTATGCCGGGTCGGATGACGGGACAGCGTACTGCCTTGACGCCGTCACCGGCAGGTTAATCTGGAGCCACACCGCCGCCAGTGAGAAAAACAAACTCGTGCCCAACGACGGCCGGCTGGTCTCGGCGTGGAGCGTGCGCAGCTCGGTCGCGGTGGACGGCGGCACGGCCTACTTCACCTCCGGCTTCTTTCCTCACGAGGGCGTTTATATGAGCGCCGTTGATGCCATTACCGGTAAGGCCACTCAAAGCCGCCACTGGAAACAGCATCACCTCAACAAAGGCTCTTTCCAGGGCTACATGCTGCTGTCGAACTCGCGCATTTACATGCCGGGCGGACGCAGCACGCCGTTTTATTTCGACCGCCGAACCGGCAAACGGCTCGGGCACTTCGCCAAGGGCGGCGGCATGGGCTCGTTCGCGCTGCTTGCCGACAATCGCATCGTCCACGGCCCGGCCGACCGCAGCGGCGGCGTGCTCACCGAAGCCAGCCTGTCCGGCGACAAGGTAGCCTCTCACACGGATGCACTGGACATGATCGTCGATGCCCGGGCGATGTTCCTGCTCACCGCAAACAAGGTGACCGCAATGACGCGCAGTAGCCGGCGGGCGCTCTGGAGCCAACCCATCGAGGCGGGCAATGCGCTGGCGTTGGCAGGCCGGACACTCTTCGTCGGCAGCCGCGACAAAGTGAGCGCCCTTGACGCCGCAAACGGCCGAACGCTCTGGAACGGCACAGTGCCAGGCCGGGCGCTGGGCCTGGCCGTGGCCAACGGCGCGCTGCTGGTCAGCACCGACACCGGCGCCATCGTCAGCTTCGGCCAGGCCTCCGACCAGCCCAGCGCGTGGATTCTCTATTAGGATGGGAACCATCAAGGCGATCTCTTTTGACCTCTGGGACACGCTTGTCATTGACGACTCGGACGAGGCCAAGCGGGCCGGGCGCGGCCTGCGATCGAAATTCGACGAGCGACGGCATCTGCTTTGGGAGGCACTGAACGCCGCCGCGCCGATTGACCTGGAGGCAGTCCACCGAGCCTATAACGTCGGCGATGCGGCGTTCAACAAGGTCTGGAAGGAGCAACACATCACGTGGCCCATCGCCGAGCGACTGCGCGTCATTCTCAATGGGCTTGGCCGCGAATTGCCGGAGGATTCATTCAACGCCGTCGTTCGGGCTCACGAGGAAATGGAGGTGGAGATTCCGCCGGACGCCATGCCGGGCGCGGCGCCGGTGCTCGAGCGCCTGGCCAAGCGCTACAAACTTTGCGTCGTCTCGGACGCCATCGTGTCGCCGGGAAGCTGCCTGCGCCGGCTGCTGGAGGATCACGGCTTGTCCAAGTTCTTCAGCGGGTTTGCCTTTTCCGACGAGGTCGGCCACAGCAAGCCGCACCGCTCGATGTTTGAGTCAGCGGCGGGGCAGCTTGGCGTCGAGATCGGCGAGATGCTGCACGTCGGCGACCGCGACCACAACGACGTCAAGGGCCCGCAACGGCTTGGGATGAAGGCGATCCTGTTCACCGCCTCGAACGATGTGTACAAGTCGACCACCACCGCCGACGCCATCTGCGAGTCGTTCGACGAACTGGAAGCCGTGATCGACCAACTGAACGCCTGAAGAAAACTCAGCAATTATTCATCCACTGGTTCCCCCCCTCTAAACTAGCCAAGCGCAGGTGGGTCAGTCGCGGACGGCTGGGACAGCCATCCCTACCCTCGCCGCTGGCCAAGAGGGCTGCTCTGGCAGGTTGCGTTGGAGCGGCAAACGCAGGTAGAATCGCCTCATGCGTTTGATCCCTGCCCTTTTATTATCAGCATTGATGGTGGCTGCCCTCCCGCTTGGCCAGGCGGCCCGGCCGAACGTCATCCTCGTGATGACGGATGACCAGGGGTATCCCGAACTCTCCGCGCACGGCAACCCGGTGCTCAACACGCCGTTCCTCGACAAGCTGCACGCGCAGAGCCTGCGATTCACCGACTACCACGCCTCGCCGATGTGCACGCCGACACGCGGCTCGCTCATGACCGGGCTCGATCCCGCCCGCAACGGCGCGATCAACGTCAGCAGCGGCCGCACGCTCCTGCGCGCGAACCTGCCGACGATGGCCGACCTGCTCCGCGAGCAGGGCTACCGCACCGGCATCTTCGGCAAGTGGCACCTCGGCGACAATTACCCCTACCGCCCGCAGGATCGCGGGTTCGAGGAGACACTGTGGTTCCCCTCCTCGCACATCGGCTCCGTGCCGGATAACTGGGGGAACAACTATTTCGACGACACGTACCGCTGGAACGGCAAGCACAAAAAATTCACCGGCTACTGCACCGACATTTTCTTCGACCACGCCATCGACTGGATCAAGCGCTGCGCGGCGGCCGGGGAACCGTTCTTCGCCTACCTACCGACCAACACGCCGCACGGGCCGTTTTACGCGCCGGACGAGGACATCGAGGTGATGGAGGCCATGGTGGCCAACGCCAAGCTGCCACGCATGACGCCCCGGACCAAAAGCAACCTCGTGCGCTACCTCGCGATGATCCGCAACGTTGACACCAACATGGGGCGCCTGATGTTGTTCCTCGACGCGTCCGGCCTGGCGGAAAACACCATCCTGCTTTTCATGACCGACAACGGCAGCACCTTCGGCCACGCCTACTACCCGGCCGGTATGCGCGGCCGAAAGACCGAGCTGTGGGAGGGCGGCCACCGGGTGCCCTGCTTCGTGCGCTGGCCCGGCGGCGGCCTCGGCAAACCGCGCGACATCAGCGGCCTGACGCATACACAGGACCTGCTCCCGACGCTGCTTGACCTCTGCGAAGTCAAGACAACCAGCAAGTTCGACGGCATCAGCCTGGCCTCTGTTTTGCGCGGAAAAGCCGGGGTGCCTGAGGACCGCATGCTGGTGATCAACTACAGTCGTATGCCCGGCAGCCTGGACTTTCCCACGCCCGACTCGCCCTCCATCCTCCGGCGCGAAGGCGGCGGCGTGCTCTGGAAACGGTGGCGGATGCTTCGGGACAGTGAGCTGTACAATCTCGAGACCGACCCGCTGCAGAAAAAGAACGTGATCGATGAGCATCCGGAGGTGGCCGCGAAGATGCGGCGGCATCTCGACGACTGGTGGGCCTCCGTCGGCGACATTGCCAACGAGCCGCAGCGGGTGATCATCGGCAGCGACGCGGAAAACCCGATGATGCTCACCGCCTGCGAGTGGCTCGACGTGTTCATTGACCAGCAGGGCCAAATCCGGCGCGGCGACCAGAAAAACGGCTACTGGGAGTTGGATGTCGCCCAGGCTGGCCGATACCGGTTCGAGCTGCGGCGTTGGCCAAGCGAAGCCAACCTGCCGCTGGGCGCGGGATACAACGGCCAGGGCGCGCTGCCGATCAAGCAGGCCCGGTTGTTCATCAACCGCGAAATGACAACCAAGCCGGTGAAGCCAAACGACAAGGCCGCCACCTTCACGGTGACACTCCTGAAAGGCCCGACCCGCCTGCACACCTGGTTTACCGAGCAACTGAACCAACCCATCTGCGGCGCCTACTACGTGTACGTGAAACGACTCTAAGCCATCGCCATGATGACAAACCCACTCCCCCACCTGGCCAAGCGCTTGGCCGTCCTGGCCGCCGCGCTGCTGCTGCTCGACTGCGGCCAAGCCGCCGAGCGCAAGACGGAAAACCTGATTTTGATCACGCTCGACGGCGTGCGGTACCAGGAACTGTTCGGCGGACTCGACCTCGAAATTCTCAAGGCGACGATCAAGGACGGCAAACCGGAGGACACCAAAACGTACAAGCACTTTTGGGCGGACACGCCAAAGGCGCGGCGTGAAAAACTCCTGCCGTTTTTCTGGGGCGAATGGATGCGGCGCCACGGCTCCGTCGCCGGCAACCCACAAAAGGACAGCGTGGTGCGCTTGGCCAATCGGCTGCATTTTTCCTATCCCGGCTACTCGGAAATCCTCACCGGCCGGGCAAGGGACGACCTCATCAAAAGCAACGACAAGGTCCTGAACCCCAACCCCACCGTGCTCGAGTTCCTCCGCCGCAAACTTGGCCTGCCCCAAAAGCAGGTCGCCGCGTTCGCCTCGTGGGACGTGATCGGGGTGGCGGTGCAGCACGAGGCCGGCGCGGTGTTTACCAACGCCGGGTATGAGGCCTACGCGCACCCGGACCCGGCCATCCAGTCCATGAGTCGACTGCAGTTCGAGA
>QOAX01000074.1 GCA_003972865.1 Verrucomicrobiota bacterium
TTGCCAGATTTCTCCATTCATAGGGATCAGTCTCGACGTTATAGAGTTCCTCGCCGCCTCCGGCATAACGGATATAGCGCCAGCGCTCCGCGCTTAAACCAAAGCTGCCCGGAGAGCCGAGATGAGTAATTGCGACATGTGGCCAGTGGTCCTTCGGGTTGGAAAGAAGGGGGATAAGACTGGAGCCATCGTGGACTTTAACGGGCGGGAGTCCGCATAGTTCGAGAACTGTCGGAGCCAAGCTAAGCAGGCTGACCGGCTTTGAACAGGTGCCTGATCTCGTGCCTGTCGGTAGGCCGGGAGTCCCCGCCGGTACACGCACAATAAGCGGCACACGGGTGCAGGCACGCCACGCAGTAAATTTCTGCCAATGCTGTTTTTCGCCTAGATGCCACCCGTGATCAGACCACAGAACGATGATTGTGTCTTTGGCATTCGGTCCTTTCTCGAGAGCGTCGAGGACGTGTCCGAGCATGGTGTCGGCAAAATAGATCGAGGCGAGGTAGCCTTGCACCGCACTCTTCCACTGCTTGTGGGCTCGGATGTGAGCAAAGTATCGGTTTGGTCCGATCCGTTTGCCTTCTGAAGGCAGATCATCGAGATCATCCTCCTTGTATCCGGGAGGCAACTGGATTTCCTCAAGCGGGAAGGTATCGAAGTATTTCTTCGGGACAAACCACGGTTCGTGCGGCCGGTAGATACCGCAGGCGAGGAAGAAAGGTTTGTCGTGTTTCTTTAACAACTGTTCACCGATCCACTTGGACACGAGATAGTCCCCACCGTATTCCGCGTCGGTGGCGTCAAGCGGGCCCCAGTCGGTTTCGTAGTACTGCCACGGCCCGCCACGCGGCAGACTCACCGGCCGTTTATTTGGGTACAACGTGCGCGGGAAAGGATTCTCTGTTTTTTTTGGGGGGAAGTATTCGTCCCAAGATTGCGCGTCGATGAAGTAATGCAGCATCTTGCCCGATCCTGCTGACCAATAGCCGGCGCGAGACAACGTTTTTGGCAACAACTCGGCGGTGGGCATTACCTGACGCATCTTCTGGCCGTTTTGGTAAAGACCGGAACGGTGTGGCGAGATTCCGGTGAAGATCGCGGAGCGTGAAGGATTACAGGCCGGCGCCGCGCAATGAGCGTTTGTGAATAGAACGCCCGAGGCGGACAGTCGGTCGAGATTGGGTGTTCTCGCCTGCGGATGCCCACCGAGCACGCCGATCCAATCGTTCAAATCGTCAATCGCGATGAAAAGCACGTTCGGCTTGGCCGAATGCAGCGTGGCGGCCAAGAACGTGGTGAGAGCCAAAAGAAATATGCGTTTCATTTTGCTTCAGCTTTCAATTCTTTGGTTGTTTTACCGCTGTGTTTGCTGAGAAGGCCGGCGGATAATCCTAAAAGTATGCCGAAACACCAAAAGCACTTCCTGTTCTTTTCCTGCAATTATCGCAATGGCAAACCGTATAAATATCCGGTTCGTCCTCGACTTCGACACCCGCTTTTTCGCAACAATAAGTGGCTAAGTTTTTCATCTCTAGCAGGTGTTAAACTAAAGGCTTACTTTAATTTCTAATAAGAAGAAGTACAAGAAGTTTTAATTGTTGCCACAAAACCAAAACCCTTCAGTCTTCAGTCGGTGAAGACAGGCAAAGTCGTTTCCATGGTGACCCCGGTTTGATCTCGCTGAAAATTGGCTTCCAAACAATATAACTGAGGCTATAAGATTGCCGTTGTAAGCTTACTCCTCAAGAAATGAACAACTTTAGGGATCAGAAATTTATCCGAGTAAAAACTCTATCTGCGACGATTTTCATGGCGTGGATTCTCATGGGCTTGCCGCACATGGCAGGGGCCGCCACGGAAGTGTCGAGAGGTCCTGATGGATCGGATCGTGTAAGTGGCGAATTGATTACTGTCGATTGGCAAGCAGATGACACCGTTATTCTTAGCTGGAAGAAGAGCGGTAAGGCTTTTCTTGAACTCGGGCCGAAACGCATCTTCGGATCGACTCGGCGCGGGGAAACGGGCTCATGGAAACGAAAAAAACGTTCTTTTAAAAATAACTCGTCCCACGTCATCGTTACCGAACTGTGGGGTGAGCCCAGCATGGGGATTGAGATCGAGTGCCGCTACACACTGCATGAAAACAAGCCTTATCTGAAAGTGGAACTTGCGGGCAAGAATGTCCGACAAGAGGAGGTTGAACTCTACACGCTCTTCAACGCGCGCTACCCCGAGGACACCGTGAGTCCGGAGCGCGCTGTGGCTTTCGCAACGCGCAAGAAATGGAACGACGCAGAATTTCTAAGCGAAGAGGGCGCCGGCCCGTTGCTCTTTGATCTCAAGAAGAACTTTTTCAGCCATCGCTGGGGCACGGTCGAGTTAAGCTGGTTGCCGAACCAGGAAGATTTCGACCGTACGGTACGGCCCGAGATCTGGACGGCGACATCGTCGATTCCATGGACGGAGCGCCAGGGAGTCTTCCTGCCGATAGTGTGTCCTATACTCAAGAGCAATGGCCGGGATGCCGGAGGACCGGTGATCTTTTTCGAGAACTGCATATCCCTCGGCTTACTCGTCGACGCCGCGGGCATTGGCGTGACCAAGACCTTTTTCCTGAACGAGCGAAGTGAGCAAAAGTTCGTCGACAACGGCCTTGACCTTGGCGATGGCTTCGGCAAGCGACCCTACGCTTTCTTTCTCGGTTATGCAGAAAAGCCTTCCTGGGAGTCGCTCCTCTATGATTACTACTTCAATGAGTATCCAACGCTTCTCGCCGAAACACCACCATCCAAGGTGAATCTGCCGGAGGGCAGCTACGGAACCTTTGGCGGCCCATTTATGGACGCACACTGGACCGATTACTGGGCGAACTGGTTCGCATTTGCGAATGTGAGCCTTGTCGACAACTGGATGCAACACGCCAACCGTGACATGCTACTCAAGTATGGCTGCCCCGGCCTGGAGATCGGCGCAGCCCGTGGCCTGAAGGTGGGCATGAGTGACAACGTCATGGTAGTACCCTCTGACAATCCTCAATACTGGAATGCTCCGGACTACTACTTCCACTTCGAGGACAGCTACATCTGGTCCAAGGATGGCAAAGCGCCGCTTAAGTCGTGGGAGGGATATGCGGTAAACCAGAGCCCGCGCTTCTCCTTCGGGCAACACCAGATTGAGGATATTCGAGCAACCATTGAGCACTACGATCTGGCGAGCTACTTCCTAGACTATTTCGGATCGGGAAGGGGCGAGGATTGGGGACACCGCCATGAACATCTACCCTTCTTTCCGGATGCAGTGGCGCTAAATCAATTCACCAGGGAAATTGCGACATTTTTGCATCACCGCGATGCCATTTTCTTCGCCAACGTGCCCGACGCGTCGACTTCCTGTCTCACTTGGGCGGACATGGTCTTCGGCGATATCGGTCACTTCGCCTTCCTCTACAAGATGATCGCAGGATATCGGCCCTTCTACGCCACAGGAATTGTCGTCAAGGGCACGCGCGATGAACAGACTTACAATCTGATCGAGGAGTGCCTGGCAGGTGGCTTCAGCAGCAGCCTTTCGATAGGTGGACATAGCGGCTGGCATATCGTCGGAGAGGTTGATGCCGAAAAAGAGTCAGTTCTCCGCATCTGGGCCCGGAACAATCCCGTACTTGTGTATAGTTGTGCCGCCGCTCTCGTTGCGGGTGACCTCCAATACACGAATTTTTATCGTCATCGCAATGGACTCGTGTTTGCGAGCTTGCGTTCGTCCCGGGACGAAGAAGAAGCCCAAGACCGGATGACCGAGAAACGGATGATCCAGATACCACTACAACGCACACGGCTCCAAGCAGCAGCGGCTTACAGCCTGTTCGTATGGGATACGGCGGAGGGCTTCACCCTGCTTCATCCGAGTATTCAAGGCAGGGATCTAGAGCGAGGCATTGATGTGTCAATTCCGGCTGGCAGAGTGCGCCTTTTGGTGATCGTTCCGGCAAACTCGGGACTCCTCGCACCTTTTCTGGCCGCCGCTCCAGCACAGGGCGTTTACGTGCGGTACGCAACCGCGACCATGGAGAGTGCGGAATGGGTGAGCGATTCAACCTCCGACGAGTTTCATTTGACCTTAGGCAATCCGGAGGGGATCCGCAGCTTCAATGCTGTCCACTGGGGCAATAAAGGTCGGCCCAATCTCAAGCTCGTGGGCGGAAACGAAGTCGAAATCGTTTGGGACAAAGACGGTCTTGAACTCGAATGTTTCCACGGTCTCGAACCACTTCAAATCATCTTGAGCTGGCAGAAATGATAATCTAGGCAGAACCGGAAAGACCCGAGGCATTAGGTGCTTGACCAGCAGCAAGGTTTGTCACCCCTAGAGCTCAAAGATTTCGGATATTGAATCGCCATTGACCCGTGAGTCGTGAGACCCGTCAATTTCCAGTCTTTGCTTTGCTGGTATGCGTCAACTCGTCAATGTAAACCCTGACGTGATGGCCGCCGGACTGCATGTTGAAAATACCGAAACGATCAAATTTGGCTCCACGGGCCTTGTCGCCGGGACGCAGG
>QOAX01000117.1 GCA_003972865.1 Verrucomicrobiota bacterium
CGCTTGGCCAAGCGCAATCGGCTGCTGTTGGTGATCGACCCGGTGATGCTCTCGAGCAGTGGCACGCCGCTTTTGAAGCCAAGCGCGGCCCAGGCGTTGGCCAAACGGCTGTTGCCCTTGGCCATGCTGGTGACGCCGAACCTCGACGAGGCGGCGGCCTTGGCCAAGCGGCGGGTGCGCGAGCCGGAGGAGATGCGGGAGGCGGCGCGGGCGATCCACGGGCGGTTCGGTGGCGCGGTGCTGGTGAAGGGCGGGCACATGAAAACCACCGAGGCGATCGACCTGTTTTACGACGGCCGCGAGGAGTTTTTGCTCTCTGCACCGCGGGTCAGGGGGGTGGCGCCGCCGGGCACCGGCTGCACCTATTCGGCCGCGATCACGGCGTTTTTGGCCAAGGGTGAGCGGTTGCCGAGGGCGGTGGAATTGGCAAAGCAGCACATGGTGGAGGCGTTTTCCGGGGTTTTTCGGGTCGGAAAGCACCGTTTTTTGGGCTAATCGCGCTTGGCCAAGGGCGAGGTTTTCGGCAACTTTTCCGCCTTTTTGGTGATTCATCCAGCCGAATGCCGGTGGCACCGCTTGGCCAGCTGGTGGTTTTTTCATGGCACAATTTACTTACAAGGCGCGGAGCCGCTCGGGCCAGGTGATGCAGGGCGTGCTCGAGTCAGCGGACCGGGCGGGGGCGTTGTCCAAATTGCAGCGCGACGGTCTGTACCCGGTGTCGATCCAGCCGGCCAAGGGCAAGGCGGCCAAGACAAAGCCGGAAAAGTCGGCCCGCGCAGCCAAGGTCGCCGCGGTCAAGCCGATCAAGGAGGGGGGCGGCGGCCGTATTCGGTTCCGCCGAAAAGGCCGCAAGCCCAAGCTGCAGGACTCGGCGACGTGGATGCTGCAGCTGGCGAATCTGCTTCGTTCCGGGATGCCACTGACGATGGCGCTCAACAGCATGATCAGCATCTCGGGCAAGGGCATTAGCGAGGAGGTGGCGATCGGGCTGAAGCAGGATGTCAACGGGGGCAAAACGCTGTCCGAGGCCATGGCGAAAAATCCGATCATCTTCAACGAGATGTCGATCAACATGGTGCGGGCCGGCGAGGAGAGCGGCGCGCTGGAGCAGGTGTTGCGGCGCTTGGCCGAGCACTTCAAGCGGTTCGCCGAGGTGCAGTCCAAGTTTGTGGCGGCGATGATTTATCCGGCTATCGTCGGCTTGGTGGGTTTTGTGATCGTCCTGTTTTTCATGACGTTCATGCTGCCGAAGTTCACGGAGATTTTTGAGAGCTTCAACGCCACGCTGCCCAAGTCCACGCAGTTGCTGATGAGTGTGGGTGAGCTGGCGGTGAACCCTGTTTTCTGGATCGTGCTGTTCGTTGTGGTGATGGCCAGCACCATCCTTTTCGTGCGGTACAAGGCCACCGAAAATGGCCGCCGAAAAATCGACAATATGAAGCTGCGTTTGCCGGTGTTGGGCAAGGTGATGCGGCTGAACTTGTTCGGCCAATTTGCGCGAACGCTCTCGACGCTGCTCACCAACGGCGTGCCGGTGCTGACGGCATTGCGAATCACCCGGGACGTGATCCCCAATGTGGTCATCAAGGACGCCATCGTCATGGCTCGCGAAGCGGTGACGGATGGAAAATCGCTGGCCGAGCCGCTGGCCCGCAGCGAGCTTTTTCCCAAGTTAATGATCGACCTGGTGCGTATCGGGGAGGACACCGGCGACGTGCCGGGTGCGCTTGAGAACCTCGCGCTCACCTACGAGAACGACCTAGAGCTGGAGCTGCGGGTGATGACCAACCTGATCGAGCCGGCGATGATCATCCTCATGGCGGTCGGCGTGGGCGGGTTGCTGTTCAGCATTTTGCAGGCGCTCTTCACCATCACCAACAACATCGCCCGGTAATGAAACTTCGCCGGCCAAACTTAGGCTTCGCTGACGGTTCGGCCTTCACGCTGATCGAGTTGATGGTGGTGATGGGCCTGATGATGATCATCATCGCGATCGGGGTGCCGAAAATGGTGCAAGGCAACAGGACACCGCTTGGCGAAAGCCTCAACGCGGTGATGGAGGCCTGTGCGGCGGCCCGCCGACAGGCAATCCTCTCTGGCAGCACGGCGAGGGTGACGATCCGGGGCGCGGAGGAGGGTACCGGTTTTCTCATCAGCGCCGGCGCGGGCGGGGGCAGGCCCATGGCGGCAAAGGTAGAGGATTTTAATGCCCACATGCCCGGGTATTTGGATGAGGCGCCCAAGCCCAGTCCCAAGCCCAGTGGGGGCGTCGGGTTCAGCGGCCGGATTCACGACGAGGTAGCCATTCATTTTATTTCCGTGAACTTCAGCGATCCGATGGACCAGGACCAGGTGGAGATCAGGTTTTATTCCAACGGCACGTCGGACGAGTTCACGATCGGGATGCGGCACGAGTTCGGCGACGCGGTGCTGCGGTTTGTGCAGTTGGATTCGGTGACCGGCTTGGCTTACATCAAGACAGAGTATGAGATTTTGCGGTATTAACAGAGACCGCTTGGCCAGGCGGGGCGGCTTTTCGCTGATTGAGGTGACGATCGCGATGGCTATCTTTTTCATCTGCATGTTCGCGCTTCTCTCGCTCATGACGCAAAGCCTGAACACGGCGCGGCGGCTGGAATTTGTCGAGCCGGACATCGGCTGGGTGGCGTCCGAGTTGTCGCTGACCAATGTGGTCGAGGAGGGTTTCGAGACGGGAGATTTCGGTGATCATTATCCCGGCTGGAACTGGACACGCGATATTTACATGTATCCAATGCTCGAGGAGGCCGGCGGCGACATTGACGACCAGGGGCTGTACCAGGTGGACATCACCCTCAACGGCCCGGGTGGCACTTCGCAGCGGCACAGCGTGCTGATGTACCGTGGCCAGGGGGACGGCGCCAACGGCATCTCCCGGTCGCGCACCGGCTCGTCGCGCAATTCACGTTCATCCGGCTCGAGGCTCAACCGGTCTTCCGGTGGCTCCCGTCAAAACCAGTCGTTGCGAACACCAAGACGATGAAACTGCTTGGCAACAGATCCGGCTGCGAAACCAGGCGCTTGGCAAGGCGCAGGGGCGGGTTGGCGTTCACGTTGATCGAGATCCTGATTGCGTTGTCGATTTTCGCACTGATCATCACCGGGATTTACACGAGCTGGACAGCGATACACCGCGCCACGCGCATCGGGCTCGAGGCCGCGGCGGATGCCCAGCGCAAACGGGTCGCCATGCGCGCGCTCGAGCAGTCGCTTGGCTCGGTCAAATACTTCCTCGCCAACGAGACCAACTACACCTTCATCGCCGAGGGCAGCGGCGACTCCACTTACCTGAGCTTTGTTGCGCATCTGCCGGAGACCTTCCCTCGCAGCGCGCTGTTTGAGTACCAGCCGATGCGGCGGGTGAACTTCTCGGTGGAGCCGGGCACCAACGGCCTGGGCCGGCTGGTGTTGCGCCAGCAGCCGTTCCTCTACGAGGCAAACATCGACGACTCGGAAAACCCGCTCGTGCTGGCCAACGACGTGGTGGCGTTCAATGTGAAGTTTCTGCCGGACGGCGCGGAGGAATGGGAGGAGGAGTGGCTCTACACAAACGAGCTGCCGGTGATGGCGCACGTCACCCTGTCCTTCCGGCACGGTGAGTCGGTTTACGAAAACCACAAGCTGATCGCCCTGGCCTCGTCGGCTGTTCCGGCGGAGTTTCAGCTTGGGGTTGCCGGGCGCGGCGGCGCGCGCGGTTCGGACGGAAGAGATCCCAGAGATGGGGGGGCTCGCTCCCGTGGGGAAGGCCCGAGATACCCAAGCGGAAACATGTTTAACCGGCCAGGTGGCAACTCGCGCAGCTCGAGCGGAAACAGGAGAGGCCCGAATGGAAACTTTGGCGACAGCAGGGACCGCGGCGGCTCCAGGGGAGGCGGTTCCCGGGGTGGTGGAGGCGGTTCAGGGGGAGGGGGCAGGCCATGACCTTCCGCTTGGCTAAGCGCGATCGCGGGATCGCCTTAATTATCGTGATGATCATCGTCGCGGCGCTGACGGTGATCGTGACCGGTTTTGCCTACTCGATGCGGGTCGAGACCAAGCTGGCCCGTAACACGCGTTTCAATCCCGACATGGATTGGCTGGGCCGGTCCGGGGTGGAGCTGGCCCGCTACCTCCTCTCCAAGCGCGCTCCCGGTGAGGAACGGATGGATGCCCTGCACCAAAAATGGGCCGGCGGCCCCGGCCGGGTCGGCATGGATGCCATGGCCGAGCTTGAGCCGTGGGAACAGCTGCCAATGACCAACGTGAAACTGGGCAACGGGACGTTCTCCATCAAGATCACTGACATGGAGCGCAAGCTCAACATCAACAGCGCGCCGGAGCCGTTGCTGCGCTACATCCTCGAGATGCATGGTGGTGTGGATGCAACCGATGTGGACGTGTTCATCGACTCGCTGCGGGACTGGATGGATCCCGACGACAACCCCGGGCTCAACGGCGCCGAGAGTGATTTTTACCTGAGCGAGTATCCCCCCTATTACTCGAAGAACGGCCCGTTGGATCATATCACCGAGTTGA
>QOAX01000156.1 GCA_003972865.1 Verrucomicrobiota bacterium
GATCGCCTGCACCTCCGGATGGTTGGTGGTGACCGCGTTGGCGATCTGCTTGAGGATGGTCGTCTTGCCGGTGCGCGGCGAAGCGACGATGAGACCGCGGGTGCCCTTGCCGATCGGTGTCACTAGGTCGATGATGCGCGTCTCGACGATATCCGGCGTGGTCTCGAGGTTGAATTTCTCGATGGGATTGATGGTGGTGAGGTTTTCAAACCGCACGACATCACCATACTCCTCGAACGGTGTGCCGTTGACGCTGATCACCTCCTTGAGTTGTGGGCTGGTGCCGCGATGGGGCGCCTGCAATTTGCCCTCAATCAGAGCGCCTTCGCGAATGGCGGCACGCTTGATGGTGTCGGGCGTCACGAAAATATCGGACGGCTTGGGTTGATAATTGTTCTCCGCCGAACGGAGAAACCCAAAGCCCTTGTCGGAAACTTCCAGATAACCGGAGCCTGTCTCGGGTACCTCGATTTGAGGCCGTTTGCGCTTTTGCCTCCGATGGGACGAATTCCGGTTGGGATTATTCCGGTTGGGATTATTCCTGTTTGACGAGCCCTTGTTGGGCCTGTTGCTGTCTTTGAAACTACTCACACCTTGAGAATTACGAAAAACCGTGAATTTAATTATTCAGAATTGAGAACAAAACCAACTGCCAGAAATGGCGATTTATTAATTGGTCTCGGCGGAAGAAGCCCGCCGGGACTGTCCATACGCCCAACGGCGACCGGGTGCAAGCCTTATTTTTCACCCGCCCCAGCAGGGCTAAACCCGCAAACCAAGCGCTTGGCCAAGCGATGAGCCGTCACGGCGACAACTCGGTGGCGACGATCTTGATCTGCTTCAAGTCCAGCTTGCCGGTACCGAGGTACGGCAGCGCCGCGACTTTGAAAAACTGATCGCCACGCGGCTTCCAGAGATTCGGCAAATCGCTGGCACCCAGTTTCTCGACGACCGACTCGACCGCCGACGCGTCGAGATTCTGATAAAGCACAACCAGGCGCTCGCCTTTCTTCTCGTCCGGCACTCCGGTCACGACAAACGTCTGCTCGGTCAACTCAGCCATCTCGTGCAGGTTCTCCTCCACCTTGATGTGCGGCACCATCTCGCCGCCGATCTTGCTGAAGCGACTCAAGCGATCCGTGATCGCGAGGAAGCCGTCCGCGTCCATTGCCGCGATGTCGCCGGTCGTGTACCAGCCGTCTCGCAGCACCTCGGCGGTTTTCTCCGCCTGGCCCAGGTAGCCCTGCATCACGTTCGGCCCCTTGACGAGCAGTAGCCCCGACCGGCCAAGCGCAACCGGCGCCCCGGTATCGGGATCGACAATGCGCGCGACCATGCCCGGCAACGGATGCCCGATGCTACCGCGCTTGGCTCCGACCTGCCGGAAGCCGGCCGAGCGGAAGTCGCGCGTATTGATCGTCACCACCGGCGAGGTTTCAGTCGTGCCGTAGCCCTCCATCGGTCGCAGACCGAAGCGATCCTCGAACGCCGTGGCCAGGCGCTCCGACAATTTCTCCGCGCCGGCCAGGACAAACTCGACGCTGCCAAACTGTTCCGGCGTGCAGGCGCGGATGTAAATCTGCAGGAATGTCGGTGTGGCCAGCAGAAACGTTACCCGGTGCTCGCCCACCAGCTCGCCGATGCCGCGGCCATCGACCGGGTTTGGGTGATACACCGCGCCCGAGCCGAGCAGCGGCGGCAGCCACAACGTGCCGGTGAAGCCGAACGAGTGGAAAAACGGCAGGATGCCGAGAATACGGTCATTTCGATCCAGCGCAAACGCTTGGCCGATCTGCTGGATGTTCGAGACGATGTTGTAGTGCGAGAGCATCACGCCCTTGGGCGCGCCGGTGCTGCCACTCGAGAAAATGACCGTGGCCAGGTCGTCCATCGCCGCCCTGCGTTTGCTGCCGAGAAACTTCTCCAGCAGGCCAACCGGCAACAGCGCCGCAGCCAGGGCGGCGACGAGTTTGCTGCCGATGCCGATCGACTTGGCGACGTCCTCCAGCAAAATGGTCTCCACCGGCACGTCGAGTTTCAGCTGCTCGAGGAACGCTTTCGACGTGACCACTGTGCGGATGTTGCATTGCTCGATGCACGAGCGCAGCGCCTCCCCGGAGAGCGTGTAGTTGAGGTTCACCGGCACCTTTCCCATCAGCGACGCGGCATAGTTGACCAGCGCACCGGCCACCATGGGCGGCATGAGGATGCCGACCATCTCCTGTCCCGCCCACTTGCGGCGCAGCGCCTGGCCAAGCGCGACCGTACCGACCAGCGCGCTGCCGCAACTCACGCGTCCTCGCTTGGCGTCCGCCGCAAAAAACCGGAACGGATGTTTCTTGAACGCGCGCACGAGGCTCCGGTGCAGCGGCTTCATGTAGCGCTTGCGATGCGCCCAGGCGTCCGCGCCGAGTTCCTGCACCGCCTCACGCACCCTGGCCGGGGCCGCGTCGTGCGGCAGAGCCGCGCCGTAGCTCACCGTCACGCGGTACGGGATGCGCCGGGGCAGCTTCCAGAAAAAACGGGTTTTTGCGTAACTGAAAATACTGCCCCACACGCCGTCGAGGTGAATCGGGATGATCGGTGCATCGACGTCCTTCATGATTTTTTCATAGCCTCGCCGGAACGGCAGCATCTGCCCCGTACGCGTGATTTGGCCCTCGGCAAAAATGCAGACCACCTCGCCGTCGCGAATCGCCTGGCTCGCCGCCTTGAGCGACTTGATCAAGTCACGCGGGCGCGACTCGGAGGAGATCGGGATGCACCGCATGATCCGCGCAAAGGTTCCCAGCACCTTTTGTTTCATGTACCCCGCATACATGATGAAGCGAATCGGCCGGTCGGTGGACGTCTGCAACAGCAGCACATCAATGAATGACAGGTGGTTGCAGACAAACAACGCCCCACACCGCTCCGGGATGTTGTCCCGACCCACCACTTGGATGCGGTAAATGGTCTTGGTGACGAAAAAAGCAACCAGCCGAACAAGCGAATCAGGCAGCAGATAAATGATGTAAGTCGCCCCGAGAAACGTCAGCACCCCGATCGCGAGAAAAGTCTGCTGAGCAGACAACCCCAGAACTTTGTCCGAGGTCAGCAGAAAATAGGCACCGGCAGACAACAGGATGCCGACGAAGGATAACGTGGACGAAGTCGCCACAACCGTGCCTTTGTCCTTCTTGTCAGGCCGTTGCTGAACCAGGGCAAGAATGGGCACTAGAAAAAAGCCGCCGAAAAACCCAAGCCCACCGACATTGCCATAGGCCCAGGCCTTGCTTGGAGTTTCAACCGACATCAGACAACTGAAAACCACCATCCCCAATGCCCCAAGCGGGATCAGCCCGTACTCGATTTTTTTGCCGGATACGAATCCCGCGATCAGGCAGCCAGCCCCAATTCCCACGGCGATTGTCGCCTGAAGATAACTGCTTTCCAAATCATTCAGATCCAACACTTCCTTCCCGTAAATCACGAGGTGCAACTGGATCATCGCTGCGATGAAGAAAAAAAACATTTCCCCAAGGATGGCAAAAAACAGCGGCCGATCCGGATAAATGCGTTTCACTTGTCGGAACAGTTCGCCGGCAAAATTGACACGAAATTGTTTTGTCACATTCGAACTGGGAATCCGCGTGATACCAAGGCTGCACAGCAAGCCAGCGACCGCCAACCCCACCAGCACCAACCCGGCCGTCGCCGTGCTGGCACCGAATCGATCCGAGATGAACCCAGCCGCAACCATGCCAAGGATGACCGCCATGTTGGTTCCCATCCCGATCACGCCATTGCCCCAGGCCAGCTTCTCCGGCGGCAACAACTCCGGCAAACTCCCGTACTTGGCTGGCCCGAAAAATGCACTCTGCGTGCTCATCAAAAAAATCACCGCCACAATGAAAATTACTTCGCCCTGCATCAACGCGAACGTGGCCAAAACCATGATCAGCACCTCCGCCACCTTTGTGCCGATAGCTACCAACTTTTTAGAGTAACGATCCGACAAATACCCCCCCGCCAGCGAAAATACGATAAACGGAACCGAAAACACCGCACCAATGAGCGGGATCAGCGAATCGATTTTTTCAATGTCTACCTGAGGCGATTTCATAACAAAAAAAATCGCGAGAAACTTGTATAGATTGTCGCTGAAGGCGCCCTGGAACTGGGTGACGAAGAGGCTCCAAAAACCGCGGAGCGATCCGCTTGGCCTGCTGTTGGTTGGGTTTGAGCTGTCCATTTTTCCGGTTGGCGTGGCAGAGCCTACCTTCTGTCGCGATTTTGCGCCAATTGATAAAATCAATGGTACCATCGACTGAGTCGATAGTGCAGCCGCTTGCGTTTGGCCAAGTGGCCGGTGTAGCTTCGGGCTCGTTCACGGATGGATCTGTTGGCGGAAAACCGGTTGGCGCATACACGGCGCGAGTTCCTTGGGCGTGGTGCCACGGGCATCGGCGCGGCGGCCCTGGCCTCGTTGCTCGGGC
>QOAX01000212.1 GCA_003972865.1 Verrucomicrobiota bacterium
CGCTGGGCATCATCGCGGGGAGCCGCGAACTGCCACTGCTGATTGCCCGCGAGGCGCGACGCCAGGGCGTACCGCGCATCGTCGCGGTGGCGTTCCGGGATGAAACATCGCCGGAGATCGAGTCGGTGGCCGACGAGGTGGAGTGGCTGCGGGTGGGCCAGTTGGCCAAGCTGATCAAGGCGTTCAGCAGCCGTGACGTCCGGCACTGCGTCATGGCAGGGCAGATCGCGCCCAAGAACCTGTTCGAGTTTCGGCCCGATCTGAAGACCGCCGCGATGCTTTTCCGGCTGAAGGAGCGCAACGCGCACACGATCTTTGGGGCAATTGGCGACGAACTGGCCAAGGGCGGCGTGGAGCTGATCGAGGCGATTCCGTGGCTTGGCCAAGCGATGCCGGGGCCGGATTTCCACCTTGGCCCCAAGCTGACGGAGCAGCAACGGGAGGACATCGCCCTTGGCCAGCGGCTGGCCAAGGAGGTTTCCCGGCTCGAGATCGGCCAGACGGTGGTCGTCAAGGAGGGTACGGTGCTCGCAACGGAGGGCTTCGAGGGAACGGACGCCTGCCTGCGGCGCGGGGGCGAACTGGCCGGGCCGAAAGGCGGTGCCGTGGCGGTCAAGGTCGCCAAGGAAAACCACGACATGCGCTTTGATATTCCTTGCATCGGGAGGGAAACATTGGAATCCTGCGCCGCGTCCAAGATCGCCGTCCTGGCGGTCGAGTCCTCCAAGACCATTCTTCTGGAGCGCGAGGAAGTGGAGTCCTTAAGCCAAGCGAACGGAATCACCGTCACCACGGTCACCCCCTCCCCGTAAACAGGACATTTTTTGACAAGATAACATGCTGACCTTTCACGAGTTGATCGGATTCATGTCGCCCGGGATGGCAAACCGGATTCTCGACGACACACAGGCCAATAACCGCGAGGTGTACCGCGCGCTGGTGGCTTCGATTGCTCAGGCGCAGAAGATGCGCCCGGTGTTCATCGGGCGCCAACCCAAGGAGCGCCGCCACAAGAATTTCGTGCAGATGCTCTCCCGGGCCGGCTCAGAGGAACACGCCGGCAACCTGATCCGCGGCTGGCTCTTCAAGGAGCACAAGGACGTGCTCACCGAATTCCTCGGCAAACTGGGCATCGATCATGAGGATGGCATGGTGGACGAACTGCCCGAGGCAATTGACGACGCCCCACTCAACGAGGCGGTGGATCTGCTGCTGGAAAAGTACGACCGGGAACTGGTGGCCGTTTACCTGACTGCCTTCAACGCCTCCAACGAAAAGCGCTGGGAAAACCTCGACACCATGCTGGCCGACGACGAACGCCTGCAGTTTCACGGCTGAATTGAGAAGAAACCGGAATGGAACCCAAGGGAGATATCGCGATGATCGGGCTGGCCGTCATGGGGCAGAACTTGATCCTCAACATGAACGACCACGGCTTCACCGTCGTGGCCTACAACCGCACCGTCTCCAAGGTGGACGATTTCCTCAACGACGAGGCCAAAGGCACCAACGTCATCGGTGCCCACTCGATCGAGGAAATGGTCGGCCACCTCAAGCGGCCGCGCCGCGTGATGATGCTCGTCAAGGCGGGGCAGGCGGTGGACGACATCATCGATCGCGTCATCCCGTACCTCGAGCCGGGCGACATCATCATCGACGGGGGCAACTCGCTGTATCAGGACACCATCCGGCGCACCGAGTACCTGCGCGCCCGCGGGCTGCTGTTCATCGGCACCGGCGTCTCCGGCGGCGAAGAGGGCGCGCGACGCGGGCCATCGATCATGCCGGGCGGCCATCCCGACGCCTGGCCGTACGTGAAGGACATTTTCCAGGCCATCTCGGCCAAGGTCGATGACGGCTCGCCGTGCTGCGACTGGGTCGGCAACGACGGCGCCGGCCACTATGTCAAGATGGTGCACAACGGCATCGAGTACGGTGACATGCAGCTCATTTGCGAGGCGTACCACCTCATGAAGGACAGCCTGGGCATGAGCGCCGACGAGATGCACAAGGTGTTTGCCGAATGGAACGAAGGCGACCTCGACTCGTACCTCATCGAGATCACCCGCGATATTCTCGCCTTCAAGGACATCGACGGCGAACCGCTGGTCGAGAAGATTCTCGACACCGCCGGCCAGAAGGGCACCGGCAAGTGGACCGTGATCAACTCCGCCGAGTTGGGCATCCCGATCACGCTCATCGGCGAGGCGGTCTTTGCGCGCTGCATTTCCGCGATGAAGGAGGAGCGCGTTGCCGCCTCAAAGAAGCTTCGCGGCCCGAAGCCGGTCATCAAGACCAACCGCGAGAAATTCATTGACGACATCCGGTGCGCCCTCTACGCCTCGAAAATCATCTCATACGCGCAGGGCTTCATGCTGCTCCGCGCGGCCGCCGCCGAGTACGGCTGGAAGCTCAACTACGGCGAGATCGCCCTCATGTGGCGCGGCGGCTGCATCATCCGCAGCCAGTTCCTCGGCAAAATCAAGGAGGCATTCGACAAGCGCAAGCGGCTGCCGAACCTGCTGCTCGACCCGCACTTCAAGCGCGAGATCCGAAAGAGCCAGCGCGGCTGGCGCAACGTCGTGGCCACTGCCGCCAAGAAGGGCATCCCGGCGCCGGCCTTCTCGACCGCACTCAGCTTCTTCGACGCCTTCCGCAGCGAGACGCTCCCCGCCAACCTGTTGCAGGCTCAACGCGATTATTTCGGCGCACACACTTACGAGCGCATAGACCGCGAGCGCGGCGAGTTTTACCACACGAACTGGACCGGCCGCGGCGGCAACGTCTCCTCCTCCACTTACAACGCTTGAGCGTGAGCGACCCCGCACAAGTCCTGCGCGACTTCCAGCCCGGCAGCGACTTTTTCATTGGCATTGACTCCGATGGCTGTGTGTTTGACTCAATGGAGATCAAGCACAAGGAATGTTTCGTACCGATGTTCGTGAAACACAACGGCCTGCAGGCAGTCAGCAAATACGCCCGGCAGGTGTGGGAGTTCGTGAACCTCTACTCAAAGACTCGCGGTACCAACCGCTTCCCGGCCATGGTCCGCTCGCTTGAACTGCTGCGCGAGCGACCCGAGGTGCAGGCCCGCAACGTCAACGTTCCAAGCCACCCCGCACTCGACGAGTGGATGGCGCGCGAAACCAAGCTCGGCAACGCCACTCTCGCCGCCGAGGTCGCGGGCGGCAACGACGACTTGGCTCCGGTCAAGGATTGGTCAGACGCCGTCAATGCACACATCGCCGACATCGTCCACGGCGTACCGCCTTTCCCGCTCGTTCGCGAGTGCCTTGCCAAAGCGCTTGGGCGAGCGGATATGATGGTCATCTCGCAAACTCCCAGCGACGCGCTCGAGCGCGAGTGGGACGAGCACGACATCGCCAAGTTCGTCAAGGCAATCGCCGGACAGGGAATGGGGACCAAGACCGAGCACCTCCAGTTCGCCGCCGCAGGCAAGTATTCTACGGAAAAAGTGCTCATGATCGGCGATGCGCCGGGCGACCACAAAGCGGCCAAGGCCAACGGCGTGCTGTTTTACCCAATCCTCCCCGGCCAAGAGGAGTCGTCATGGGAGCGCCTTCACGGCGAGGCTCTTGACCGCTTTTTCGCGGGCACGTTCGCCGGCGACTACGAGGCAAAATTGTTCACCGAGTTCGACGCCAGCCTACCGGAGCACCCAAGCTGGTAGTTTCTTGACAGCGCCCGACTCTGGGCGGACTTTCCCCCAAGTGAACGGGGAGTCCCTCCCGTTCCCACCGAGAAAAATGATCGCATCAACCGATTCCTTCGAGCCGTCAAGCCAGGACCAGTTACCCAACTCAAAGCGGGTTTACGTCAACGGCACAATCCATCCCGACGTCCGCGTGGCGTTTCGCGAAATCTCCCAAAGCCCCACCAAGTCGCTCAGCGGCGATGTCGAGGATAACGCACCGGTGCGCGTGTACGACACGAGCGGCCCGTGGGGCGACCCCGACTTTGAGGGCGATGTCGCAAAAGGACTCCCTGCCCTGCGCGACAAATGGATCCGCGACCGCGCCGACGTCGAGGAATACGACGGCCGCACAGCCAAGCCGCTCGACAACGGCTACCTCTCAAGCGTCCACGCCGACCACGCCACCCAACGCGACAAAGCCAACCGGTTGACTGAGTTCCCGGGGCTCAGGCGCAAGCCGCTCCGCGCCTCCGCCGGCCATCCGGTCACCCAGTATTGGTATGCGAAACAGGGCATCATCACGGCGGAAATGGAGTTCATCGCCATTCGCGAAAACATGGGCTTGGCCAAGCTCCGGGAGGACGCCCAAGCGCTTGGCCAAGCGCCGGCCGACTCGCTCGATCATCAGCATCCCGGCAACGCGTGGGGCGCAAGCATCCCGGACGAGATCACGCCGGAATTCGTCCGCGACGAGGTCGCCCGCGGCCGCGCCATCATCCCCTCCAACATCAACCACCCGGAAGCCGAGTCGATGATCA